>JAESSL010000340.1 GCA_016764135.1 Alphaproteobacteria bacterium | reverse complement strand
GTGTGCGAGAACAAATGCCATATCTGCAGGGGCTTGTCCGTGGGAACAGTGTCGCTGGCGCCGCCGGATTGATCCCAGACGCGGATATCAGCGAACTCGGGCAAGAATCGCGAGACGGGATCATCAAGTTGAAAGCGCGCCTCCTCGAAAAAGGTCATCGCCGTCGCCGCCGTGATCGGCTTTGTCATGGAGTAAATACGAAAGATCGTGTTGGCGTCTACCGGACCAGCCTGATCCTGATAGATCAACTTGCCGCGTCGCATAACTGCGGTCAGACAGGACGCCAGGCGTCCGCTGTCGACATAGTCGTTCATCCAGGCGCCAATGCGGCCGATGCGTCGTGCGTCCATTCCAACCAATTCCGGGGCAAGGATTTCAGGCATGCGGGAGACCTTTCGAAGGTGTTCAGTTGTGAGATTTAAATTTTTAGCGGTGCGCCGACGTCAATTTGAAACGTTGTTAATTGAAATCGTCATTTAAAATCGTCAGGGGAACAGAGCGGCGCTTGTAAAGATCAGCTGAGTGTACGCGTCAATTCTGAAACGTTCGAGAGATTTTTGAAGTTTCGAATTACCGATAAACTGGATTCAACGCGTTCACCCGTCATCGCGGTTGGCGCTAACGCATGGTATTTGGCGTTGATGTCCACCCAGTCGATGCCGCGGTAACCTGCGCCGTTTGGCGCAAGGACGGTTTCTGTCACGCTGCGTCCGTCGATTGTCTCAATTGTCACGGTCGCGCCCTGCCGATAGGCGGATATGTTTTCCGTCGGCGGCGCGCCGACCCGAATTTTATCGATCACGCGATGAATGACCGGATCTGCGATCTTTTCTGGCGTGGCGTGGGCCCAGGAGAAATCTCGATCAACGGCCCCTGCGGCGATGAAGTAGGCGGCGCTATGCGCCATGTCGATCAAGGTTTCCGGATGCAACACGCCTGATAATTCAGTCGTATTGGGGCGGGAGAGGGTGATGGAGGCTATGTTATCCGGAGCAATGTCGCCAATTCGCGCGGCGTTTCCGGCGGCTTCGGCCATGGCGTGATAAAAATGGCCGCCCGGCGCCAGCTTGATCGCCAGGTCAGTTACAATATCCCAATCCTGTCCCATGTTTTCGATGATATCGGCGCCGCTCGTCCCGCCATAGATCGCGCAAAATCCTGTGGGCATTTCAAGGATTTCAGGCTCGCCAGTATATCCCCGTTGCGCCGCCTGTGCAGCTTCAATCCCCAGCATGGTCGCCAGTCCGGCGTGATATTCGCGCGAAATGCTCGTATCCGCCGCAGCGATTAACCCACCAATGGATGTGGCGGATAAAGCGATGGCGTGCGTCATCTGGTTGGCGTCCAATTTCAGCAATCGGCCGGTTGCGACCGCGCTGCTAAAAATAGCAACCACGCATGCGTGAAAGCCGCGTTTTCGAAATTCAGGGGTGATCGACGCGCCGATGCGGCCCGCAGCTCCGTAGCCCAGAACGATCGCCGTCAGGACCTCTGCGCCATTTGCGCCCGTAAGTTCTGCTGTAGCAAGGGAGGCTGCCGTCAACGGCGTTCCCATATGGGTGATATTGCGTAAGTCGCTATCGTCGGACGCTGCGGCGTCGCTCATAAGCGCGTTCGCGCGGGCTGCGCTGACCACAGGGAGTTTAGGGCCCGCGTCAAACCACACTGTAGCGTCGGCGCGACCGCCCCGCTCGCGCGCCAGATCGCGAATGATCACGGCGGAGCGAATGTCCGTGCCCGCCGCCGCGCTGGCGATTGTACTCGCAATCAGCATGGCGCCATGGTCGAGCGATTGATCTGACAAGTCAGACGTTTCCGCATTGGTGAGAAATGCGGCCAAGTCACGTGTGATGGTCATGGTATGGCCTTTCCGCACGGTTCTTATGCGTTTTGATTATCTTCCAATATCATGGCGGCGCCTTTTTCGCCGATCATGATCGCCGGGGCGTTGGTATTCCCGGTTGTGAGTGTTGGCATGATCGAGGCGTCGATGACCCGCAATCCCTGCATCCCGTGGACGCGTAATCGTGAATCTACCACGGCGGCGGAATCTTCCCCCATTTTGCAGGTGCCGACCGGGTGATGGATCGTACCGCCATTTTCACGGGTGAATTGTTGGATTTCTTCGCGGGATTGAAGGGCTGCGCCGGGCGCGAATTCTCCCAAACTGACTTCCTTGAGCGATGGCGCTTCAAAAATCCGGCGTACGATTTTTACGCCTTCACACAACACAGTGACGTCATTCTCGTCCGATAGATAGCTGGGTCGGATGATCGGCGCTTCATAGGGATCGGCGCTGCCGGCCATGACCTCGCCTCGGCTTTCAGCGCGAACCGGAAGAGCCGTGATCGTGACGCCGGGCTCCTTTTCCAGCGCGCCCTGACCTTCGTCCTTTGGCGTCGCCGGTGTGAAGGAGAGTTGCAGGTCAGGACTGGAGAGCCCCTCGCGACTGCGGCAAAACACCATGGCGCTGGTGACGCCAAAGGTGAGGGCGCCGTTGCCGAACAGGGCGTATTTGAAGACTTCCGGTATGAAGCGTGGAAATCTCGATAATTGGTTCAAGGTGATTTCGTCGCGCACCTGATGTTTGACCTTGGCGCCAAAGTGATCCGCCAGATTAGATCCCACGCCGGATAAGTCGTGACGAACTTCTACGCCAATTTTTTTAAGACGCGCGGCGGGCCCCACGCCGGAGATTTGTAAAAGATGGGGTGAGTTATACGTGCCGCCTGAAAGGATGACTTCCTTGGCGGCCCGGATTTCCTTCTCCTGCCCGTCTTGTCGATAGGTGACGCCAACGCATTTTTTACCCTCAAAGAGCAACCGTCCGGCCATGGCGCCAGTGATGACTTCCAGATTGGGATTGTTTTTGACCGCGCGTAAATAGGTTTGCGCAGTGGACCCCCGAAAGCGGCCTCGCCGGGTCATTTGGGAGTAACCGACGCCTTCCTGCTGGCCGCCATTGTAATCCGGCGTCAGGGGAAACCCCGCCTCCTGCGCGGCGCGCACAAAGCGGTGGGTCATCGGCAAGATGGTTCGGTAATCCTCGACCTTCAGTGGGCCGTCGCCGCCGCGAAATTCCGGGTCGCCGCCATGCTTGTATGTTTCAGATTTTTTAAAATAGGGCAGAATATCGTCATAGGACCATCCCCGGCAGCCCATTTGCGCCCAGCCATCATAGTCAGCCGGGTTACCTCGCACATACAACATACCGTTGATGGAGCTTGAGCCGCCCAACACCTTGCCGCGCGGCAGATAGATCCGGCGTCCGGCGGAGCCCTCTACGGGTTCGGCGGAGTAATTCCAGTTCAGGATCGGATGGTGGAGCAGGGGGCGCAGCGCCGCGGGAACGTGAATTCTGATATCTGAATCTTTCGGTCCCGCTTCCAGCAGGGCTACACGCGCGCCGCCCTCAATAAGACGGCATGCGACAGTGCATCCGGCGGACCCAGCGCCCACAATAATGTAATCGGCTTCCATGACGTTCTCCCACCCCTATTTTCAGGGGCATGATTCCATGTATGCGCGAATTTACAAGGGTCTCTCTTTTGAGCGGCGTTCAGGCCGCCGTTGGAAGGGTGTCCGCGAGGCGACCTTTGAACAGCGGCATAACCTTATCGGTAAACAGTCGGGCGGCCTTGGCGTGAGGGTATCCGGACAAGCAAAAACTTGTGCATCCGGCCTCGACAAATTCATCGAGCGTGTCGGCGATCTGCTTCGGCGTGCCCACCACGGCAATCCCGGCGCCCGCGCGGACGGTGGAAATTCCGGTCCAGAGATGTGGGTGAATTTTCATATCGTCGCCGGATTCGTCCAGCAATTGCCATACGCGCTGGTTCGCCTCTGACGTGCGGCGGATGCCTTCGATTGCGTTGAGGCCGTCGCGATTGTTGATCAGGTTGAACCGGGTGGCGCCGGCAATGAGGCGTTGCGCTTCTTCCCAGGCCTCGCCTTCGCTTTCGGCGCAGATGATTTGTAGCCGCATACCGAAATTCAAGGCGCCTTCCCGACCATAAGCCGCCGCGCGCTTTCGCATGTCCTTGATCTTTACCGCGATCTCAGCTGGACGATCACCCCAGAACAAATGGACTGTGGAGTGCTTTGCGGAAATGTCCAACGCCTGTTCCGATCCACCGCCGAGGAAAAACGGGGGATGGGGTTGTTGCAAAGGCTTGGGTTCGATCACCTGATTGACGTTGTAATGTTTTCCTTCAAACCCGATGGGCGTATCGGAGGTCCAGAGCCGCTTCATGATCGAGACTTCTTCTTCCATTTTCTCGTATCGGACCTGCTTGGAATCCAGAATGCCGTCTGCCAGAGTGTCGTCGTCGCTGATCCCGGCGATCAGGTTGATGCACAGCCGCCCGCCTGACATCTGATCGAGCGTTGCGAACATTTTCGCCGACAGGGAAGGATTACAATAAGCGGAACGCAGTGCGACCAAGGGAGCCACGTTTTTGGTGCGCGCGACATAGTATGACGCCACGACCGTTGCCTCCCAACAGGTCGCGTTTACGGGCATCAACAGATATTTGTAACCGCCATTATCGACCGCAGCGACGACCTCGTCGAACATCTCGAGGCTTTGGGGAATGCGACTTGCCGGATCGCCAAGGCAGGTGCTGTCGCCGCTCGTGGGCAAAAACCATCCAAATGTCAGATCCGTCATGGCGTCATTCTCCGGCGTGCTTATGAAACAGGGCGTTTAAGAAAGTGATCCGTCAATTTCGATGAGTAGACATCCGAATACTTTTCCTTGTCCAACCAATTCATGCGCGTTCGGCATATCTTCAATCGGCCTAGGACCCACGATTCTGTGCGATAGCGCGCCACTTGAGAGACAGGTAGTGATGTCTCGATAGGCGTGGTCGCGCCGCTCTTGCGGTAGCGTGTAGATTGCATAGGGTCGCATCGTGATGCACTTTTGCATGAGGTCGCGAAACACCGGCAAGGTTGGTTCCATGGCCCCGCCATCATTGGCGTAGTTGGTGATGACGCCGTTCGCCGCGATAATCTGCGGCGCCATTTGAATGGTTTTTGCAAAGGCGACATCGAGCACAAGATCGACGCCGCGCCCGTTGGTCAGTTCGAGAAGGGTATCAACAAGGCGATCGTCATTGTAATCAATTGTATGGTCCGCGCCGAGCGATTGAACATAGGCGAGCTTCTCAGCGCTGCCGGCGGTGCCGATGACGGTTGCCGCGCCAGCCCATTTCGCCAGCTGGACGCCATAAGCGCCTACCCGACCCGATGCGCCGGAGACCAGCACGGTTTTGTTCGTCAGAGGGCCATCGGCGAACAAGCCGCAATGCGCCGTGACCGCCGGTACGCCAAGACAGGCGCCTTGGGCGAGGGTCGCGTTGTCCGGTAACTTGATCGCCTGATTGGACGGGACGACCGAAAATTCAGCCGCTGTTCCCCAAGGGCGTTGGGATTGTGCGCCAAAGATCCAGACCCGTTCGCCGATACGCGCCGCGTCAACGCCAGCGCCAACTTTATCGATCACGCCACTGCCGTCATTGTTGGGCACAATGCGTTTGAAAAGGGTAAGGTCGCGTCCAGTTTCTCGACGTTTGGCGTCGGTTGGGTTTGTCATGGAATAGGCGACCCGAATTCGAACTTCGCCTGCGTCGGGTTCCAGGTCCGCTATGTCGCTAAATTGCAGAACGTCAACAGATCCTGATTCTTCGTACCACCAAGCCCGCATCGAATGATCTCCTGTTTTTTTTAATTAAAATCAGCGCATTTACCGCTGCATGTTTTCTGTTCGTGGCGAAAATCAGCGATCCGCCTTTTCTTTCTTGAAATCTTGCCCTAGGTTTTGTCCAGACAATAAGAATGGTAATTTACCGGCGCTGTAGTGTGCGCTCAGCCGAAGGAATGAACAATGGATGGATCCGACACCGTCGTATCAGGCCCCGTGACGTATAACCGCATCGAAGTGACGCCCATCGCCGGGACAATGGGAGCGGAGATTACAGGCGCTAACCTCGCGGATCTTGATGACGAGACTTATGGCGAACTTTACAATGCCTGGCTTCGCTACCAGGTCGTGGTTTTTCGGGATCAGGATATTACGCCGGATGAACAGCTCGCCTTCGCGCTGCGCTTCGGTAAAATCCATCACCATCCCTATATGAAGGGCATGGATGATCACCCGGATATTCTGGAAATAATCAAGGAAGCCGGAGACAATTACACCTTTGGCGCCGCCTGGCATACGGATCAGATGTTCAATCCGCAACCGGCCAAGGCAACAATGCTCTACGCGAAGGAAACACCGAGCGCGGGCGGCGACACAATGTTCTCCAATATGCATGACGCCTATAACGGCCTCTCCGACGCGATGAAGGAAATGCTGTCGGATGTGAAGACATGGTGCGTTGGCGACCGGTTCAAACTATCGGGTAAATCGGCCCGTCAGGACCGCTATGGCGGTAACAAAGCCATGGCCTCAAAGGTCAAGGACCCCGGTAATTTGCAGACCGAGTCGGCGCATCCTTTGTTCCGCACACATCCTGAGACAGGTCGGATTGCGCTCTATATCGGCAACCACGCGCAGACGTTTGAAGGCTTCAACGACGCCGAGGCCGAGCCGCTCATGCAGTTCCTGCGGGATCATTCCATTCGGCCGGAATTTACATGTCGGGTTAACTGGAAGCCGGGCACTCTGACGTTGTGGGACAATCGTTGCGTCCAGCACTACGCAGTGCCGGATTACAACGAGCGCCGTCGCATGCACCGCATCACAATTGCGGGCGACACGCCGTTCTAGGCGGTTTGCCCTTGCGCGTCAGGTCATGTATTCACCGCCATTTACGTGCAGCATTTGACCGGTGATAAAATGCGACGCCGGACGGCACAGCAGGCCGACGGCGTTGGCGATATCTTTGGGCTCTCCATCATAACCGATGGGCAGTGAGTCGGGCACGTTCTTGGGCTGCGGTCCGGAAGAGCTGGAACGTTCACCGCCAATTTTTCCGACATTGACCGTGTTGACGGTAATGCCCTTGGCGCAAAATTCGCTGGAAAGGCTGCGGGTCATCGCGTCCAGTCCACCCTTGCCCGCATGAACGTGGAGTCGCTCCGCATACCCGACCAGATTTCCGGACCCACTGATAT
>JAESSL010000339.1 GCA_016764135.1 Alphaproteobacteria bacterium | reverse complement strand
GTCAACCACCGAAGCCGGGTCCGTGCTATGGCTGAAACAGAACGCTGCGGCGCCGGTATGCTTCCACTTCCACGATGAACTCCGCCCCGACGCGGTCCAGACGTTGCAGGCGCTTCGCCGACAAGGCTTGCGTCTGGCGTTGCTGTCTGGCGACCGGGTTGAAGCGGTCGCGCCCGTCGCAGCGATCCTGGGACTGGAGGATTGGCGAGCCGGACAGCGCCCCGATGAAAAGGTCTCGCGGCTGGAAGAACTGGCGCAAAGCGGGTTGAAAGTTTTGATGGTGGGCGATGGTTTGAATGATGGCCCTGCATTGGCGACGGCTTATGTCTCCGCCTCTCCCTCCACAGCGGCGGATATCAGCCAAACCGCGGCGGATTTTGTCTTTCAGGGCGACAGTTTGGCGCCGCTGACCGAGGCCTTTCATATCGCGCGGGACTCCCGGCGTCTGGTGCTGCAGAATTTCGCCTTGGCGTTGGCCTATAATCTTATCGCGGTGCCGCTGGCTGTCGCCGGCATGGTGACGCCATTGATCGCCGCTATAGCGATGTCGTCCTCCTCCCTGGTCGTGACGTTAAATTCCATGCGCCTGAAACTTTCAACACGGTCTCGCAACACATGAATGTTCTGGTTATTCTGATCCCGATAGCGTTGTTTTTAGGCCTGCTTGGTCTGGGCGCTTTTCTCTGGTCGCTGCGCAGTGGGCAGTACGACGATCTGGACGGCGCCGCCCATCGCATCCTCTACGACGACGAGGAATAACCCCTCTTTTCGGATTTTCCAGAGGCTGAAATCAGCTCATGTGGAAATAGTTGTATTCCACAGCGCAGAGAGTATCGTACGCGTTTCGCGGCTTTGTTTTTCAAACTTTGCCGGTCCGAATTCGATACTCAATTTTTACCTTTTAAGGAGAATACCATGGCTGTGACAGCCAGCGCCGAGTCGGCTGCGTCCGACTGGCCCGACGCGCTTTACGAGCTTCTGATAGAGAATGACATAACGCAATTTACCTATGTACCCGATGCGGGCCACCAGGTCCTGATTGACCGCTCTCTGGCCGATTCCAGCATTCACGCCATTTCGCTGACCACCGAAGAAGAAGGCGTCGCCGTTCTGGCGGGCGCGCATCTGGGTGGAAAACGCGGCGTTCTGCTGATGCAGAGCAGTGGCGTTGGAAACTGCATCAACCTGTTATCGCTGATGACGGGCGCACGCTTTCCCTTCCTGACCATCGTCAGCATGCGTGGCGATTTTGGCGAGGGCAACGCCTGGCAATTTCCAATGGGTAAATCCACCCAGCCGGTTCTGGAAGCCAGCGGCATTACCTGTCTTCGCATCGATACGCCCGAAGAAGTCATTCCAACAGTGACCGCCGCAATAACGATGGCGTTCCAGGCGGATGCGCAGGTCGCGGTTTTATTGACCCAGAAATTACTCGGCGCGAAAGCGTTCGCATAAAAGGAATTAATTTATGGCGACGGAAACTATTAAAGATAGCCATGCGCTTGGCGCCGGCCGATCCGCCGGGAAGACCTCGTCGAGTGTGCTGGAACGGCGTTCGGCGATCAAAAAATTGCTCCCGGACAACGAAGATACGCTCTATGTGACCGGACTCGCGGGCGCAAAAGGCGACGTTCTCGTATTGATCGGGGCGGACAATCCGCGCGTTTATCCGCTAGGCGGCGCCATGGGCGCGGCGACGGGCATGGCGCTGGGTTTAGCGTTGGCGCAACCGGACAAACGCGTCGTATGCGTGACCGGAGACGGTGAATTGTTGATGAATGTGGGAACCTTGGCCACGATTGGCATCCTGAACCCACCCAATCTCAGCATCGTCTGTGTGGATAACGAGCATTATGGCGAAACCGGATTCCAACCCAGCCATACCGGCCAGGGCGTCGATCTGGCGAAAATCGCCGAAGGCAGCGGCATTCAGGCGGTTCGGACCGTCGTCACGGAAGCCGACATGGCGGACGCCACCAAGGTGCTCTTTGAATCGAACGCCACGTCCTTTGTCTTGATGAAGGTTGGGGTCAGCGACCCGCCGGCGCCGTATCGCACCCGCGACGCCAGCTACAACAAAAGCGTCTTTCGCAAGGATCTGCTGGGAAAAGTCTAAAATATTACGCCGGGGGTTTTCAAAAAACCTCCGGCGTTTTTTATGCGGCTCTCAAGCGCTAATTGATTAAATATTGCCGGACAACGTCACCAGAACATCCTGCGTGGAAATATTGATACGGGCGAATGTCGACGCCAGAGATGCGGTCACTTCGATCAAATTTCCATCCTGCGGCAACTCGTGCAAGTCGCGGTTGGCCCAATCGGCCAAAGCAGCCCGGTAGGCTTCCTGGATAATATTTGTATGATCGTTCATCACCGTCTCCTCATTCGTCCTTGTTCGTTGAGCCTATTAGAGATGATGGCGACAAATCCCGAAGTGACGAAAGTCACTAACGGTTAACTTTTTTTAACCTTCCGTCTTTTTGATGACTTTTAACATCGCAAACACGCCAAGAGCATGGCGTAAGTTGGGTCATCGTTTTAGAATTTCACACTCAATTGAATAAAACATTTGTCCCCTCGCGCATCTCGCCGCGATCTGGACACCGCCGATCAGGAGAATCGCCATGAAGATGAAAGCAGCCGTGTTGCGTCGTACGGACGCGCCCCAACCCTTTGCGAAAAGCCTGCCGCTTTCAATCGAGGAGATAGAACTCGATCCCCCCGGCCCCAATGAAGTCATGGTCAAAGTCGGCGGCGCGGGTCTGTGTCACTCCGACCTTTCCGTCATCAACGGCTCAAGGCCACGCCCGGTTCCGCTGCTTATGGGACATGAAGGGGCTGGTGAAGTTGTGGAAATTGGCGCCGCCATCACGGACGTCGCCGTTGGCGACCATGTCGTTTTCCAGTTCAGCCCCAGTTGCGGCCGGTGCCGGCGGTGCCTGGAAGGCCGCCCACAGGTTTGCGAAATCGCCGCTGTCGCCAAGTCCAAAGGCGATTTGATGGGCGGTGGACGCCGCTTGCATGACGCCGACGGCGTCGCCGTTGCACACCATTCGGGCGTTTCCTGTTTTGCTGAATACGCGGTTACGGATAGAGGCTCCATCGTCGTCATCGACAAGGATTTGCCTCTGGATGAAGCGGCGATATTCGGCTGCGCGGTCATGACCGGCGTTGGCGCCGTCATCAACACCGCGCGTATCCTGCCCGGCGATTCCG
>JAESSL010000338.1 GCA_016764135.1 Alphaproteobacteria bacterium | reverse complement strand
CCAGTCAATCTCACCTGAATCAATAACGACGCCGCCAATTGAGGTACCGTTTCCGGATAGAAACTTGGTTGTGGAATGGACAATTATATCGGCGCCGTGCTCGAACGGTCGGCACAGATACGGCGTCGCCATCGTGTTGTCGACGATCAGCAAAATTCCGGCGTCATGGGCGACTTTTGCGATGGCTTCCATATCGGTCACGACGCCACCCGGATTAGCCAGACTTTCAATGAAGATCGCCCTGGTGCGGTCGGTAATGGCGTTGGCGAAATTGCCGGGGTCGTCCGGATCGACGAAAGTGGCGTCCCAGCCGAACTTTTTATAACTGATGCCCATCTGGTTGATGGAGCCACCATATAGTTTGTTCGCCGCGACAATGTTGTCGCCCGGAGACATAATGGGAAAGAACGCCAGGATTTGCGCAGCGTGTCCGGATGCTGTGGCAGTGGCGCCAATGCCGTTTTCCAGCGCAGCGCAGCGTTCCTCCAGCACCGCGACGGTTGGATTGGTCAATCTGGAATATATAAATCCGGGCGCCTGAAGATCAAAAAGAGAGGCGGCGTGATCTGCGTCCTCAAAAACAAACGATGTCGTTTGATAAATTGGAGTCTGGCGCGCGCCCGTTGTGGGGTCTGGAGCGCCGCCCGCATGTACGGCTAAGGTTTCCATTCCCGGGTTCTTGATAGACATGGCTTTATATTCTCCGGCGTTTGCTGCTGATGACGCGGGAGTTAAACCCGTTCCATGATAGCTCGCCGCTCAGGCGCGCATATTCAATCTTTGGACATCTGTTCATGACGACTTTGAGCCCGGCGGCTTCCGCTACGCTGGCGGCTTCGTCGTTTCGGACGCTTAATTGCATCCAGACGATTTTTGCGCCAATGGCGATGGCTTCTTCCGTAACTGGTCCCGCCGCTTGGGAATTTCGGAATATATCGACCATGTCGACAGGGTGTTCAATGTCCGCAAGAGAGGCGTAGACCGTTTCGCCAAGAAGCGTCTGACCCGCCAGCCCGGGGTTGACCGGGATAACCTTGAATTTTTTCGCCTGCATATACTTCATGGCGAAATAGCTGGGGCGGTTCCAATTTGCGCTGGCGCCTACCAGGGCGATAGTGTCCGTCTCCCGCAGGATTTCGAGAATATAAGAATCGTCGTAATCGTCGTGGTTCATGCGGTTATTTTCCCGTCCAGACCGGCGTTCGTTTTTCAATAAAGGCGTCGATACCCTCAACGGCGTCCGCAGTCATCATGTTGCGCGCCATGACTTCCCCTGTATGGGCGTAGGCGTCCGTAACCCCTTTTTCGAGTTGTTCATAGAAGGCGACTTTTCCCATCGCCAGGGACACCGAAGACTTAGCCAGGATTGTATCCGTCATTTCTCGCAGACTGTCATCGAGCGCGTCATCGGCGACGATTTTATTGATCAACCCTAAAGCAAGCGCCCGCTCTGCGGTAATGGAGTCGCCGAGCATCAGCATTTCCATAGACGCCTTACGGCCTATATTGCGGCTCAACGCGACCATTGGCGTGGAACAAAACAAGCCGATGTGAACGCCCGGCGTCGCGAATTTTGCATCCGTCGCGGCAATGGCCAGGTCGCAAGTCGCAACCAGCTGGCAACCGGCCGCCGTCGCCATACCGTGTACGCGTGCGATTACCGGCTGAGGCAACCGCATTATCTGTTTCATGATCGCGGAACTCGTCGAGAACGTCTTCTTGTAATAATCGTAAGTCGGGGTTCCGCGTAACTGGCGCATATCATGACCGGCACAAAATGCGGGGCCATTGGCGGCGAGGATGACAACTCGAACGGAATCGTCTTTGGAGATTGAGGTCAGCGCCGCTAATAGATCCTCCATAAGTTCCAGCGACAATGCGTTGCGCGCTCTTGGGCGATTTAGCGTGAGCGTGCAGACTCCATTGGTATCGGTGCGCAACAGCTGGTCTTCGTCTCTATCTACCTTGGTCATTCTGTCTTCTTTAGTCATTTACGGTTATTCTGATCGTGCATGCGGTGAAAAATTAATCATTCACATCCTTGAATACAGCGCAATTTCGCCCGTCTCCTGATAGGTGGCAAGCTAAATTCAGCACGATTTCCAGTGGATGGCGCCAAGGTGCAGAGGGTATACGGGCATATTTTTAGCGGTAATATAATACCACCACAATAACATGTTGATTTTATGTATTTTTTTACGTTTTAATGCGTTGACAGTGAATGTTTTTCTGACATAATCCCGCTCGTTCCAAGCGACGGGCCGTTTTATTTTTGAGGCCGTTAGGCTGGAACGATATTCGAAGGCAGATAAAAGATTTAATCCTATGACTCCTATGAAAACGTATTCCATTACACACGCTGAAATCGAGAAGAAATGGCTCGTGGTTGATGCGGACGGCGTGGTTTTGGGTCGCATGGCGGCGCAAATCGCGAAAATCCTACGGGGTAAACATAAGCCCAGCTACACACCCCACATGGATTGTGGCGATAATGTTATCGTCATCAATGCTGAGAAGGTGAAGCTCACAGGCAAAAAACTGACGGATAAGATTTATTACCGTCACACCGGTTACCCTGGCGGCATCAAGTCTCGTACAGCAGGCCAGATCCTCAGCGGCAAGTTTCCCGAACGCGTGGTGCTGAAAGCAGTTGAGCGGATGTTGCCGAAAGGTCCATTAGGACGGGCGCAAATGAGTAATTTACGGGTTTATGTGGGACCAGAGCACGCCCATGAAGCGCAGAATCCAGAAACGTTGGATATTGCGTCAATGAACCCCAAGAATAAGCGGAGCGACTAGGTCATGGCTGACGAAAAGAACGAAACCGCGGCGTCTGAAACGCCAGCGCCAAAGCCGGAGCCCATTCGGGACCTCGCTGATTTAGGGGCCGCGACGCAAGCCGCCGCCGCCGCCGCCGCTGGTACGACCGTCGTCGCGCCTGTGACGCCGGAACCGGCAGCAGTTGACGTTGCGCCGAAAATTGACGCGCAGGGACGCTCTTATGCGACCGGTAAGCGAAAAAATGCGAT
>JAESSL010000337.1 GCA_016764135.1 Alphaproteobacteria bacterium | reverse complement strand
GCGTTGGCGAGAAATTCGGCGTTCGGAATTCGTGACCGTCCCGTCCTTCTCCCCCCATGGCGACGCCGGCAACAAGACGTCGGCGAAAGCGGTCGTATCCGTCTCCGCCACGCAATCAGACACCACCACAAAATCGCAGGCCGCCAACGCCGCGCGCACGCGATCGCCATCGGGCAGGCTCACCGCCGGGTTGGTGCCCATGATCCAGATAGCCTTCACCCGACCATCCCCGACCGCCTCGAACAGATCAACGGCCATATAACCCGGTTTATCAGCAATAACCGGCGCTTCCCAAAATTCCTGAACAGCCTGTATCTTGGCAGGGTCGGAAAAATCCATATGCGCCGCCAGCTGATTGGCCAGACCACCGACTTCGGCCCACCCATGGCGTTGGGTTGCCCCGTCAACGAAAACGGCCCCATGCCCAAACGCCCGATGCGCCCGGTCAAAAGGTGACAGTTGATAATGGCGTTGACCTTATCCGACCCGCTGGACGATTGATTGACGCCCTGACTATAAAAAGTGATCGCGCGCTCTGTATCCGCGAAAAGGTCGAAAAAGGCGCGAAGGTCCGCCTCTGGCAAATCACAGTCAGCCGCGACCGCCGCCACTGTGCTGTCCGCCGCGCCGAGCGCCGCATCAAGACCAGACGTATGGTTTTTAACGAAGGATTTATCAATTTTTCCGCGACGGTGTAGTGCCGCAAGCAAGCCGTTAAACAACGCTGCATCGCTACCCGCCTTCAACGGCAAATGTAGATCGGCGATATCGCAGGTTTCTGTGCGGCGGGGGTCGATGACGACAATTTTTAACGCCGGGTTGCGTTCCTTCGCCGCTTCCATCCGGCGATACAAAACCGGATGACACCAGGCCGCGTTGGAGCCGACCAGCACCATCAGGTCCGCCGCCTCAATATCTTCATACGCGCCGGGCACAACATCGCCGCCAAACGCTCGCTTGTGTCCCACGACGCTCGAGGCCATGCAAAGGCGTGAATTCGTATCAATATTGGCCGAGCCAATGAAGCCCTTCATCAGCTTGTTGGCGACGTAATAATCTTCGCTCAGCAATTGCCCAGAGACATAAAACGCCACGGAATCGGGCCCATATTTCGAAATGGTCTCGCTGAACCGTTGGGCGACATGGTCGATTGCCTGTGTCCATTCAACATCGTCGGCGCCAATACGGGGGCGGAGGAGGCGTCCCTCAGTCTCCAGCGTATCGCCGAGCGCCGCGCCTTTGGAGCACAGGCGGCCAAAGTTCGATGGGTGCGCCGGATCGCCCTTGATGTCGACGACGCCGTCGTCTTGCAGCGTCGCAAGAACGCCGCACCCAACGCCGCAATAGGGACAGGTGGTTTTACACGAAAGGGTCATGCCGCCGCCGAGGACTCAGCCAATGTTTCGCCCTGCGTTAATTCGCCTTCCAGACAAAGGATAATCCGACCGTCTTCGACCTTGACGGGATAGCGCATCGTACAGCCCTCATCCGGCGCCGCCGCGACGCCGGAATCCAAATCGATGGACCAATTGTGCAATGGGCACGCGACGCGCATCCCGTGCACAATGCCATTCGACAACGGCCCGCCAAGATGGGGACACCGGTCATCGAGCGCGAAAATCTTGTCGCCCTCCGTCCGGAAGACCGCGATTTTTCCATGCACCGTTTGAACAACGCGCGCGCCCAGAACCGGAATATCCGACACAAGACCAACTTCAATCCATTTTGTCATCCGCTTACCCCACCATCGCAAGAGGTTTAAACTCATGGGCGTCTTTGCCCTGCGTCGCGCGCTCGGCCCAGGGATCAGTTTGCGAAAACCGCTGTGAAAACAGAAACCGCGTCCGCAAGGCTTCTCGCCCGGCCTGATCTTCCACGATCCGCTTTTTAACATAGTCGAGACCAACCCGTTCCATCCAAGGCGCCGTGCGCTCCAGATAATGCGCCTCCTCCCGGTACAATTGGGTATAGGCAGCGCAATATTCCTGCACCTCGTCTTCGGTCACGACCTTGCACAGGAGTTCTGTTGCGCGAACCTTGATGCCGCCATTGCCACCCACATGTAGTTCCCAACCGGAATCCACGGCGACGACACCGAAATCCTTGATCGTCGCTTCGGCGCAGTTTCGCGGACATCCGGAGACAGCGATTTTGAACTTATGAGGCATCCAGCTTCCCCAGGTCATCTTTTCCAGGGTGACGCCCATACCGGTCGAATCCTGAGTGCCGAAACGACACCAGTCCGACCCAACGCAGGTTTTGACCGTCCGCAGCGACTTTCCATAAGCGTGCCCGGAAACCATGCCCGCCGCGTTCAAATCGCGCCAAACGTCGGGCAAATCTTCTTTCTTAACGCCTAATAAATCGATCCGTTGCCCGCCGGTCATCTTCACCGTCGGAATTTTGAATTTGTCCGCGACATTGGCGATCGCGCGCAGTTCATCCGGCGTCGTCAGTCCGCCCCACATACGCGGCACCACTGAGTATGTGCCGTCCTTTTGAATATTGGCGTGCGCCCGTTCGTTGATGAAACGAGACTGGTTATCATCGACGTATTCACCGGGCCAGGCGCTAAGAAGATAAAAATTAAGCGCGGGCCGGCAGGACGAGCAGCCGTCCGGAGCCTGCCAGTCCAGCTTGCGCATGACCTCCGGAATGGTCTTGTAGGATTCAGCGACAATCGCCTCGCGCACCTCGTCATGCGTTTTGTCTGTGCACGGACACATTGTCGCCTGTTGTGGCGCAGCGTATTCGTCGCCCAGCGACAAGGAGAGGATTTGCTCAACCAGTCCGGTGCAAGACCCACAAGAGGACGACGCCTTGGTATGCGCGCGCACCTCGGCCAGCGTCGTCAGCCCCTTATCCTGAATTGCGGTGACGATCGCGCCTTTGCAAACGCCATTACACCCGCAAACTTCCATATCGTCGGTCATGCTGGCGGCGACGCTTGAGCCGCCATGCCCGGCATCGCCCAGGGCGCCGGGACCAAACAACAGATTGTCGCGAATTTCCGAAACATCGACGCCGTCCCGGATCAGCTGCATATACCAGGCGCTATCCGTCGCATCTCCGTACAGCACGGCGCCCTTTACTTTATTGTCCTTGATAACGAGTTTTTTGTAGACGCCCAACCCGGCGTCTTGCATCACGATTTCCTCGGCGTCATCGTCGCCCGTGAAATCGCCGACGGAGAACAGGTCAATCCCGGTCACCTTCAGTTTTGTCGACGGCACGGCCCCCACAAACGTGGAGTATCCCATCTGGGCCAAATGATTAGCGCAAACCTTCGCTTGTTCGAACAGGGGCGCGACAAGGCCATAGGTCTGCCCGCGATGCTGTACACATTCGCCGACCGCATAGATACAAGGATCGTAGGTTTGCATCGTATCGTTTACCAACACGCCCCGATCGCAGGACAGTTGCGCTTTCTCCGCCAGGGCCGCGTTGGGCCGGATGCCGACAGCCATCACGACAAGGTCAGCGTCAATTACCGTCCCATCTTTTAGACATACGGAACTGACTCGCTCCGCACCATTTTCATCCGTGACGCCAATAATTTTCTCGGTTTGCGCTGATGTGATGATGCTGAGGCCACGCTTCTCCAGGGACGCCTGCAACAACTTGCCTGCGGGAACATCGAGCTGACGCTCCATCAAGGTGTCCATCAAGTGGATCACCGTGACGTTCATACCCCGCACCATCAATCCGTTCGCCGCTTCCAGCCCCAACAGACCGCCGCCGATCACAACGACATTTTTGTGGTTAAGCGACGCATCCATCATGCGCTCCACATCCCAAATATCGCGAAAGCTGATGACGCCGTCCAAATCATGCCCGGGAATGGGGATGATGAAAGGC
>JAESSL010000336.1 GCA_016764135.1 Alphaproteobacteria bacterium | reverse complement strand
TTTAAGGAATTTTGCATTCGAGGACGGTTCCATCGTAGGCTTTGCCGCGTCTAATGTAACCCTAGTTTTGAAATTGGCTTTTTTCTGAGGAACGCCCGCGTGTCGTCCCCATTGCTGGAACCGGTAATCGATATCTACATCGCCGATCCTGAAAAGGAGATGCGGCAAACGGTTCGCGGCACCTTGCGGACCCTTAAGTTCAACAGTTTCGAAGAATTTGCCGACGCGGAGTCCTTAAGAGACCGGATGGCGCGTAGTTACCCGGATTTACTGATCGCCGATTTTGACCTGCCCGGCGGCGATGTCTGCAAGATGATTCAGGATATTCGCACAAACGAGCTGGGCCCCAACCCGTTTGTGCCGATCATCATGACGACCTGGAACAAGGACGCGACCACCATCCGGCGCGTCATTGATTGCGGCGTTGACGGGCTTTTGTTGAAGCCGATGTCGGCCGGCGCGCTCATGAAGCACCTGGAAGTCATTCTGGTGGACCGTAAGGCCTTTATTGTGACCAGTAGCTATATCGGGCCGGATCGGCGTAAGGACCCCGGTCACAAAAGCAATATCCCCTTGATGGACGTCCCCAATACGCTCAAGGCTAAAAAATCCGGCCAGCATGTCGATATAGAGATGCTGGATCGTTTGATCGCTGAAAATATTCTGGACGTAAACGCGGAGCGGTTACGCCGAAACGCCTTCGAAATTTCGTTTTTGCTTGGGTTGATACTGCCCGCTTACGAAGAAGATGTTGTGAGTGTCATGACGCGAAAACAACTGCATCGCATTCGAGTTGTTTCAATCGATATTTCATCTCGGGTGCGGGGCACCGAATATGCGCATATCTCCGATCTCTGCAAGACGATGAATTCCATAACGAAATCGGTTTCCGAAAGTTTTGAAGAGCCGCCCAGTAAAGACTTTCAACTGATGAAACCGGTATCTGACGCGATTTTGGCGGGGATTAATCCAGATCGGTCGGCCTCGGCGATGGCGAGTGAGATCTCCAGCTCTATCTCAACGTTCAAGAATCGGCGCAGCTAGGCCGATTTTGACGCAGAGGCGTCATTTTCTTTAAAATTACCCCAAATGGGGGACTTCTGGCACACGTCTCAGGCGTAGGTTTTAGGCACCAACCTACCCCAGTCGCGTAGACGCCCCTTTACGCGACGAACTGATAGCCCCCCGCAGAACTGGCGAGATCGCCGGTCCCTGCAGGGGGCTTTTTTTCGTGACGTTTACCGCCATGCGCCTGACCTTTTGGTGGGCGCTACCCTTGTGGTCAGAATGCGGTATTTGAAATATTCAAAATAATCACATGGTCTATTTTTCTGTATTCGATAAAGTTATTGGTAAATTTTGGAGAGACGTTTAAGATTTATTTGATAAGTTTCAGTATGATTACAATCTCGGGTAAAATAAATGAATGAAAAACGCGAAGCGGGCCGGCAATTTCTTCGTGAGAATTTGGGCGAAGCCTATTTTCAAAAGCGGGAAGAGAGCACAAATGACTTCAATGCGCCGCTTCGCGCCATCTCTGAGGAATTCGCTTTCGGTGATATTTGGGCGCGTCCCGGATTGGAACGTAAAACCCGAAGCATGCTGTGCCTCGCCATGTTGACCGCGCTCAATCGTCCGCATGAAATTCGTATTCATGTCAATTCAGCGCTCAACAATGGATGTACGGTTGAGGAGATTCAGGAAGTCCTGTTGCAGACCGTATTGTATTGCGGTTTTCCAGCCGCTATCGACGCCACGGCGGTGGCTGAAGAGGTTTTACGCGAGCGAGGCGTTTTATAAATTTCGTGAATTTTCGGCGAAGACGCCCTTTGGGGATATACGAGGCGCGACAACAAAGATATTGAGGGTGGGATGAGTGAATTTGATTATGATCTGGTTGTTTTGGGCTCTGGTCCGGCCGGACAGCGCGCGGCGATCCAAGCCGCGAAGCTTGGAAAACGCACGGCGATCATTGAACATAAACAAGTTGTCGGCGGCGCCTGCATAAACACCGGCACGATCCCCAGCAAGACCCTGCGGGAGGCCGCGATGCATTTGTCGGGCTACCAGGAACGCAGCATCTATGGGGCGTCCTATTCGGTAAAAAAAGATATCACCATGTCCGATCTGTTCTATCGGACCGAGCATGTCATCGCGAACGAACTCGACGTCACCCGACATCAACTGCAACGCAATGGCGTTGAATTGATTTCAGCGGAAGGCTCGATTGTCGATGCGCATACAGTGCGCCTGAAAGAAATTAACGGTCGGGGCGCACCGGAAGTCACGACCGCTAATATTATCATTGCGGTCGGTACGGAAACGACCAAGGACAGCCACATTCAGTTTGATGGCAGGTATATTTTCACCAGCGATGATTTGCTGCAAATGCCGGAGTTGCCAAAGTCTCTGGCGGTGGTTGGCGCCGGCGTCATTGGGCTGGAATACGCGACGATCTTTGCGGCTCTTGGCGTTCGGGTCACACTCATTGATATGCGGCCGCGTCTGTTAACCTTCGTCGATTCCGAAATTATTGATACGCTGGTTTATCAGATGCGCCAGAACCGCATGACGTTACGGCTGGGTGAAGCGGTCAGCAGCGTAGAGGTTTTTGAAAATGGTCACCGCAAACGGGTCAAAATCCTCCTGGAAAGCGGTAAGCAGATTCTGGCGGATAACGTCCTTTATAGCGTGGGGCGAACGGGCAGCACGTCAACGCTCGGGCTGGAAGGCGTCGGCATCAATCTCGAAGACCGCGGGTTGATCAGCGTTGATGAAAATTATCGGACCGTGGTGCCGAATATTTACGCTGTTGGCGACGTGATCGGATTTCCAAGTCTCGCGTCGACGTCGATGGAGCAGGGGCGCCATGCGTCCTGTCACGCCTTTGGCGTTGATCCTGGCAACAAGGGAACGGCGCTGCCCTACGGAATTTACACTATTCCGGAAATATCAGTGGTCGGGAAGACCGAAGAGGAGTTGACCGAAGCTGGCGTTCCTTATGAAGTCGGCAAGGCGTCGTATAAGGAAATTTCACGAGGCCAAATAATTGGCGATTCCGTCGGGATGCTGAAATTACTGTTCCATATGGAGACCCGAGAACTTCTCGGCGTG
>JAESSL010000335.1 GCA_016764135.1 Alphaproteobacteria bacterium | reverse complement strand
CTGATGAACTCCGGCAGCTCTTTTCTTTCGCGCGTGATCGTCCGTGTGCCGTGGATGAAGCCTGCGCCTTGGCCCATAACGAACAAGCAGTCGGTCGTCATACGTGCGACCGCCCACAACGACCGTACCGGCAATAACCCCATTGGACCTGTGGCTTCCGGCGAGGTTGTTCAATCGAATATCGAGCTGAAGTTCGAGGCACTTACTCCGACTGGCCCGCCGTACACCTCCAAGGAATTTGTTGTTAAGTGGCAGGTGACGAATACCGACCGGCAAGCATGGTCGAGCGACGCATTACGGGGCGACTTCTATTCGTCAAAGCCTCGGGGCATTCGCTGGGAGCCCACGAAGTATAGGGGTATCCACTGGGTTCAGGCTTTTATCATCAGCAAACGCACCGGGGCCTGCATCGCTCAGAGCGAACGATTCTTTGTCGCAATTCGGTAAGAAAATATGGTTTCTCCAAAAACTAGAGCAGTTCTGTGGGCACGTGGCGCTGGCCGCTGCTACTACTGTAATACGAACCTGATCGGCGATTTTATCAGTGGTAACGAGAACGCCAACTTTGGCTTTGTCGCCCACATCGTTGCTAGAACGCCGAACGGACCGCGAGGCGACGAGGTTCGCTCTCCCCAACTCGATGATAAAACGAGCAACCTCATGCTCATGTGCCACCAGCATCACAAACTCATCGACGTTGATGAATTGGCGAACTATCCAGAGCAACGCTTGCTGGACATGAAAACTGAGCATGAGGAGCGTGTGGCTATTGTCACGGGCATTACACCAGATCGGGCGTCACACGTACTGCGATACGGCGCGAAGATCGGGAACTACGACTCTCCCGTTGCGTTCCCGCGTGTTCGTGTTGCCATGCTTCCAAAGCGCTTCCCGTATCAGAACTTATCCACTGGCATTCAAATTTCAGGAAGCGTTTTGACTGACGGTGATGAGATGTTCTGGATTACAGAGCCGAAAAACCTAGAGCGGCAATTCCAACAGTCGGTTGGCGAACTCATAGCGTCAGGTGAGATAACGCATCTGTCTATCTTCGCTCTCGGCCCGATACCTCTACTTGTTCAGCTTGGAGCTTTGTTAGGCGATATCATGCCGGCAGACGTGTACCAGCTGTGTCGTGAACCAGCAGGATGGCGATGGGCTGAAGATCGGGGGCACATTGAATTCGAGGTAGTGAGACCTATCACGACCGCTAAGAATATTGCGTTGAAGCTCGGAATCAGCGCCACCATTAATGACGACCGAATTAATTCCGTTCTTGGAACTGACACGGCCATTTGGGCAATAAATGCGAAGAACCCTGGCAATGACGTGATGCGCCACGAAGACGACCTTGTTTTCTTTCGACGCCTCTTGCGCACGCTCAACAACGACATCAAAGTATTGCATGGTCAAGGTCATACGGTGCACGTCTTCCCTGCGGTCCCTGTCTCTGTCGCTGTTGAGATTGGCAGAGTGCGTATGCCGAAGGCTGACCTCCCCTTGTTAATTTATGATCAAATGACAGCAGGAGCATCGTTCGCTCCTCGCTTAACCATCTCATGACGGGTACAGGGTCACTTCTGATTTCGCATTGTGGAGGAGATAAGAATAGCGCCCAAGAGCGGCTGAACCTCCCGAGAATTACAGTTTGACCTCCTAGCCCGCTTTGGGCCCTGGCTGTGCAAAACTATATTTTCAGTAGCTAAAACGAAATACCGTTTCACAATGGAAGCCTAACCGAAACGCTCCGCATTGGCTGGCCTTTCCCAATATTTGCTCGTCGTATTGAAACGCCGGTTCGAGGCCCAAGCCTTTTGTGAGTCAAACTCGGCGTTTACCTCTACCGCTTGCGATGATCTTGTTTAAGGCTCGGTTTGCGTGGATGGGCGTAGGAGTGCTGGAACTGGCCTTCCTGATGATTAAGGGCCGCCATTCATCGGCGGCGCGACGGGATATATTGAGCAATTGATCCTCGACCAGGTAATGCGCGAGGATCGCGTCAATCATGCCTTCGTCGCGTTCCGGGTTTTCTTTCAGCCATTGAACGGTGCGACGTACGGCGTCCACCGCAGGGACCTGATCGCAATAACCGAGGTCGGCGTATATGTTTTTTAAATCCAGTACGCGATGATAATCGGCGCTAGCGAACAGCGTCAGCTCCCGCCCAGGAGAGGCATATGCGTCGGGGATCGGGACAATTTCCAGGGCGTGATCCATTTCGAGGGCGATTAACTCGATCCATTGCGCCATGGAAAACTGCTGGTCGTCGCCACAATTGTAAATTTTCCCGGCGGAACGATCAGGATGATCCACCGCCAACAGAACCGCATGGGCCATATTCTCCGAGAACCCGCGTGTATTGATGTTCATTCCGCCATTGGCGAGAGGCGCAAATTTTCGTCCCTCCAGACAGCGCTGGATCGCCCACTAGATAAAAATAGTGCGCACCTGACCCGGCCCATACACCAATGGATATCGAAAATGGGTCACGTTCATTTGGCCTTGTTCATGATGTTCCATGAGGGCGTCTTCGGTGGCGCGGATAAGATAACCGAAGCGGGCCTCATCCTCGGATTCCACACGCGCCGCGTTCTCTGGTGTCGGGATTGGTGGACCCTTCGGTATCAGGGCCTGTGGGTTGGCGTAGTCGCGATAGCTGGGCGCGCCGCCGACGGTGATGAGGCGGTCCGTCTTGTCGGCTAAGGCATCCGCGACGTGGCGTATTCGGCCGTAGGTTGCGATGACCAGATTAAAATTGCGACCGCTCAGGATCTCGGCGAGGGTTTCCGGAAAATGCGGATCGCCAACCAATCGTTCAACCTGTGCCGGAATGGCGGGGCTGTCATGGTTGCCCCGATTGAGCATCGTGACGTCATAGCCGCGTTCGATAAGTCCGCGAATGATGTGCGGCCCCGTGGGTCCGGTGCCGCCAATAACCAAGGCTCTCAAACGCTTGTCTCCCTCTGAAAAAAGTGACGTCGGCTTTATAATCGCAAATTGCGCGAGTGGAAAAATTTCTACAACTTCGCTAGACTCCCATGGGGTCTTCGATGGAAATACGCCTCACGAAGCCCTTCGAGAAAAACTATAATCACACAAATCAGATGTCTCGCTCTAACGGCCACATTACAATTTTGATTTGAACTCTTTTTGTCCCTTTATTATCCCGGGGCAAAAGAAAGCGCCTTGAAGTGTATGTGTCCGTGTGGTAATTCCCACACGCTTTCACAAAAGGGTTTGGGAATTAGTAAAAATAGAGACTAAAAAGAGATTAATCGCAGTGATCATTATAGAGAAAACCATCTAATTACAAATAGATGGGCGCATAGCTCAGTTGGTAGAGCAGCTGACTCTTAATCAGCGGGTCACAGGTTCGAGCCCTGTTGCGCCCACCAATGCCTCTAATAGCTTCCTATGTTTGATGACAGCGCATTGGGCCCGTGAAAATTGGGTCCGTTCCTATGTCGCCGCTTTAAAGTCGGGTTGGGACCGTTAGCAACAAGAGCTTCGTTGCGCCAGCGGCGCGGAGCCATTCCATGACTTCGACGACATATTTTGCTTGGGTTTGGCCGTCTGCCTTGAGGCGTATTGGCTGAGAGGCGCTACCCTTTGACGAGAATAGTGTTGCGATGGCGGCTTTGAATGCTGTTTCGTCAAGAATCTCGCCATTGAGCGCAATTTTTCCGCTGGCGTCGATTAAAATTATTTGGTCCGCTGGTTCGGTGGGTTGCTCGCTGGCGGATTGCGCCGGGTCGATGTCGAAGGGTTCTGGCGGCGTCAGTTTTCCAGTGATCATAAAAAAGATAAGTAATAAAAAGACAACGTTGATGAGCGGTAGAATTCGGTCTTCGTCGTTTTTTGATTTTGGACGCTGGAAGTGCATGGCTGTCTTTACGTGGGCTTTATTGATGTAACGACAGGTTGCGCGCGCCTGCGGCGGATAAGGCGTCGAGGACCACAATTGCTCGTTGCAGAATTACGCCGGTCGCTGTTTTAACCATGACGCGTTGCGTCGGCTTTTTGCGGACAGCGGCGGCAATCGTGGCGGAGAGGTTGATCAAGGTGATGGGCTTACCGGACAGCCGTATTTCCTTGGGCCGCACCTCGACAAGAAGCGCGCCTTCAATTGCGGCGCTGGCGGCGCCTTCGCCGGGCGCGTTAAGTGATATTGCGCGCCAGTCGGTGACGTTGGACGCCAGCATAAAGAAGATCAAGAGGATGAAAACAACGTCGATCAGGGGCGTCAGGCTAATGGGCGAACGTCGTCGTTTCGCCTTATTCGCCGGGAATAGCGGCAGCGCCGCCAAGTTGCGCAAGGCCATGGTTCCATTCTTTCCGTTGATGTGCGGATTGCGCTTCGTATTCTTTCGACAAATCTTCGGTGAATATTTGTGTGACGACGCTGTCGAGTTCAAACGCTGTGCGGTCCACTCGACGTTCCAGCCAGTTCAGCGCGGCCACGGCAGGGATTGCGACAGCAAGACCGACGGCGGTCGTCAAGAGCGCCTCGCCAATACCGCCCGATAGAATGGCGGGGTCCACCCGGTTGCCTGCTTCCGACAGGCGTCGAAAAGATTCGATCATTCCCAGGACTGTTCCAAACAAGCCTAACAGCGGCGCCAGGGTGGCGATGACCTCCAGCGGTCGGAGCAAGCCTCGCAATGTTTCAAGAACATCACCGCCGCACCGCGATAATTCTTCTCTCAAAATTGCATCAGGGACACCGCGTTTTTGGCCTCTGATCGCCATGCCAAGCAACCAGGCGACGGGATTGGTGGCGCTGTCCAGTATCTTTAACGCTTCACTCGTTTGTCCCGATTTGTGGAGGGTGAGCGCCGCGCGCGCAGTTTTGCGGTCTCCGAGGCGGGCCCGATTAAACTGCCAGGTTTTTACGAAAATGATAGCCAGCGCGACGACAGACAATACGAGTAATATTGCAACGACAGGTCCGCCCGCGCTCAACAATTCCGCAATGGCGTTATAGATGCCGCTCAGAGCGCTGTTTGGCGCCGTCAGCGGGGTTTCGGTTGCGTTCATCTGACTCTGCTTCTGCTAATTTAAAGGGCTATTTGATAAAGGGCGTATTTGTGCGCGACGATGTTTTTACAAGGTCGAGACAGTCTGTGCGGGCCTCTATGGGTCCTCGACATTCCATAATATCATTCAAGAGGATGCGACTGATTTTATCGCAGGACTGCTTTGGAATATCGAACACGCGAAGGCTGGTTTTACCGACATTTAGCGGGGCGGCCTCTATCGCCAGCCGGCGCGCGACAACGCCTTGCGCATCAAACATCACCAGATCGAGTTTTAAGGACCGGAGCGCGACGCTGGATTTATTTTTTAGAACCAAATAAGCGCGACAGTTTTGGCCTTTTTGCTCCATTTTGTTGAGCTCTACTGAGACCACTCCCGAAACCGCCCCCAAATTCTTAGGTGGATTCAGGGGCGTCGCCGCGCGTGCGGGCGCCGCAAATGCGGACATCACAAGGAGCGCAAGGGCTAATCGATACATAGTCAACCTCTGTGCCTCAGTCGAAAGCCATTTACCTGACGGCCGACGGCGTTAAGGATAATAATAATTAGTCGCATTACAATAAATGTCGTTTGGAGTGCAAGACGTTTATTCCTTAGCGGTTGAGGGGGCGAGACCGAAGCGTCGTTTAAACGCCGTCGAAAAACTAGCGGGGTTGGCGTAACCGGAGCGATAGGCCGCCTCGCTGATGCTAACGCCTTCTTGCTCGATAATTACGCGCGCGCGTTGAAGGCGTAATTCGCGGCAGTACTCTGCAATGGTTGTTTTATAGGAGGTTTTAAACGCGGTTTGCATGGACCCGATGCTGAGGCCAAACTCTCTCGCCATTGTTTGAAGCGACGGTTTGCGATCTAGGTTTTCTTGCAGATAACGCCGAATTCTCAGCGCGCGAATCTGTATCCCGGTTCCTTGTGTTCTTGTGTTGATGTCTGTGCAGGCGTCGTCGTTTTCCGTGGACTCAATAATAACGGACAGGGCCTCCCGGATAATCTCAATTGCTTTGCTTTCAACCGTCATGTTTTGAATGGGCTTTGGCGCATCGGGGGGATTGAGAATTTGATTGGCCAGAGACAGGGCGTAGTTTGAGGGGGCCCAGGTTGATATCGCCAAATGGGTGCGGATAAATCCGGGCAGATTGGGAAGTTTGTGATCCCGCAACAGCATTTGGATCCACTCGGGGGGAATACTGATGATAACCTTCCTCATCCGCATCCCCTTGTGAGACTTTCGCCGCACCAACGTCGTTCGCGTCAAATTCCATATTTGCCCGGTCGGGGTTTCGCCATTGCCCAGTTGAATTGATTTTTCATCGAGCAATACGTCCAGCGATCCTTCCAGAATTATTGCGACGGTCATGCCCGGAGACATGCGCCACTGTACTTTTAGGTCGTGGGCTTCTTCGGTATCAGTCGCATGGACTAACAATCCCGAATGGCATTCGACATTGTTGAACTGCCCCCGAATTGCGGTTTCCTGTTTTGCGAGCGCCGGCGCCGTAATTTCAAAAAATTTGTCGGGTCGTGGGCCAGACATTTCGACCAATGTGTGTCGCGACACTTTTTGATCGCGCGATGAGCGTCTGCAGATTTCCATAATCGACATCAACCGATCCGGTACTGATTGCCGCTGACAGGCGCCCTGCATCCGCTCCTGAAGAACGTTCGGGGGCTTTGCGAGGTTCTATATTTTAAGATGGTATTAATAATCATTCGCAATATATACAAATCATCACTCGTCAAATCAACCTTCGCGCAATTTTTAGACACCCTGCTGGCCGAACGTTCCACCGCAGGGCGTTGATTCTGACGCCATGGTGCGGCTTGTCGAGTATTGGTGTGTTCTGTCGTGACGCTGTTCTCCTGAGCCTAATATGCGTCCGAAGCGCGGCCAATCGCTGATCGCGTTGAACGGGCCAAATTGTGATCCGGAGAATGTTATTTGCGATTTCTGAAAAGAAATCGGCATGGAATTCCTGAAATTCATTTGGTATTGATAATCATTCGCAATATCAAATGAATGCTTTCCGTTCGTTGATATTTTTTGAACCAAAATATTGGCAGGAAGATCCATGACCAGTTTCCCATCCCGTTCAAACCGCCGGAAATTACTATCGCGTCGGGCGGCGCGCCGCACCGCCGCGCTTTTGGGCGCCACAATAATTGTGTCGTCTGGCGTTTCCGGCGCGCAAACACTGAAGGGCTCGGATGCTTTGCTGGAGCCGATTTCCGTGACCGCGACCGAAGTTGCGCCAGGTGGCGTGCAGGTCCGCGAAGATCAATTGGACCGCGCAAACCCGCTGGATATCAAAGACGTCTTTAGCGCCGAAGCATCGGTAAATGTCGGTGGCGGATCAGATGTTTCGCGAAAAATTTACGTAAACGGCATTGAAGACACGAACCTGAATGTAAAGATTGATGGCGCCCGGCAGGTCAACTCGGCCTTCCACCATCTGGGAACGGCTATCATTGATCCGGGGTTGTTAAAATCCGTCCGCGTTGAAACGGGCGTCGGGCCTGCGGATGTCGGTCCGGGGTCGTTGGGCGGTTCCATCGCTTTTGAAACGAAGGATGCGCGTGATCTTTTAGATCAGGGTGAAGCATTCGGTGGCTACGGCAAGCTGGTTTACGATTCAAATGCGCATGGTTTTAATGAAATTCTGGCGTTGGCGGCTCAGTATCAAGGCTTCGAAGCCTTGATTTATGGCTCCACCGACGGCGGCAATAATTTTGAGGATGGCGCTGACGTTGAAGTTGACGGCACCGCGCCAGAGATGCGCAACATTCTGGGAAAATTCGCCTGGTCCGGTCGAGCCGGAAGCCGCGTGGAGGTTAATGTCGCCTATCTCGTCGATGAAGGTATTCGTCCCAATCGCGCAAATTTTGGGGCGTTGACGAACGGCGCGCCAACGACCTTTCAGCAATTCAATCGCCGGACCTACAGCATTTCCTATGCGGATGAGAATCCGACGGATTTGGTAAACCCGGAATTTGTGTTGAGTTATAATCGGTCGTCGCTCTTTATCGATGAATTGGCGTTTGGGCCCAGCACCTTCGATTTGCACTCCGAAACGGTGAGCTATAACGGAAAGCTCGCCAATACATTTTCAACCGACCTTGGCGTTTTTCATTCTGGAAAAATCACCGCGGGCTTTGACTTTTATCGGGACGAAGGTCGTGGTGACATTGAAGGCGGGTTTGGCGGCGCCATCCCGCTGGTGAATACTGAGCGATCAACCAATGTCGGCGCTTTTGTGCAGGCGCGCATGGCGTTAAGCGATCAATTGCGCATTTCGTTGGGAGGGCGGTTTGATCGGCAGCGGTTTGAGGGCATCGAGGGAACAAAAATTGACGGCAGCGGCCTCAGCGGCAATGTGAATGTCGAGTATGAGCCGGTTCCCGGGTTTACTCCTTATGTTGGTGCAGGAACGACATATGGCGGCATCCCGCTGGGCGAATCTGCGATCTACAACTTCGCAGGCCAGTGGCAATATGGGGGTCTGACGTCGTCGCGATCCGCAAATTACAAAGTTGGCGTCCGGGCGGAAAAGGGTCCGTTTTCCGGCGACGTAAACTTTTATTATAACGAAATTTACGACACGCATGATCGCGGCAGCGTTGTTCGCAATACGACCCGCAATCTTTTGTCTCGCGGTCTCAATGTCTCCGGAAAGTACGATTATGGCGATGGGTTCGTGCGCGGCGCTTATGCCCGAAACCACTTTCGCTCTGACGGGAATTTTTTAGCGACGGGCTCGGCATCCTTTCATGGTCTGCAACTCGGCAGTCTTCTGACGGCGGAGGCGGCGCATGACTTCACCGAAATGGGCCTCCGTTTTGGTGGGTCTGTGGAACGCGCGCTGGATGATGACGCAAATCCGGTATCGACGGCGGATGGCTACACCGTTGTAAACCTCTATGCACAATTTACGCCTTTGACCTTCGACGCCGTCACGCTGCGCGTCGATGTGAAAAATCTTTTTGACCGGATTTATGTAGACCGGGCGACAGCCGGCGGCGACAACGCACGAGTGATCCCATTCAATGAACCAGGGAGAACGTTTTTGCTGACGGCGAAACTCGAATTTTGACCAACCCAGAATTCGAGTTTCAGACGAGTGGGCGCTTGAGCAACGCCCACTCGTTTTCTTTTTTCACAACTGAGCAACAATGCAATGGCGGCGACGTTGTTGTTTTTTCCGCATGTAAAGGGCGCCCTATGAAGCGAATAATTTCTGGTCTCTTATTGCTGGGCGCGGTCATTTTCGCCCCTCTGGTCGCATCTGCGGCCTCTGAAATTACGATCACGGATATAGCCGGGCGCGATGTGCGTGTTCATGTTCCGGTTAAGACAATGATCCTGGGCGAAGGCCGGTATCTGCCGAGTCTTGCGATTTTGGACAAAGAAGACCCCGTTCGGTGGATCGCCGGGATGATGGGAGAATTTCAACTATACGATCCTGCCACTTACGCCCAGTACGTGAAACGTTTTCCGGGCATAAAAAATATCCCGATTATCGGGAAAAGCGGCGCGGCGTCATTCAATCTGGAGGCAGCGATTGTCGCGCGTCCGGATGTCGCCATATTTGGCCTTGGCGGTGGCCATGGACCGGGCGCGCGTCACAAGGATCTTATCGATAAACTTGATGCGGCGGGCGTTCCCGTAATCTTCATAGATTTTAGGATCGACCCTTTAGTGAATACGCCAAAGAGCATCGGCTTGCTGGCAACGTTGATGGGGCGTGAAAAGGAAGCCGCTGAATTTTTGGCTTTTTATACGAAACAGCTGAATCTGGTTCGGGATCGATTAAAAAACGTCAAGGAACGCCCAACGGTCTTTATGGAAAGCCGCGTCGGATTGCGAGATTCGTGCTGCGAAGCTATCGGTGAGCAAATGATGGGACGCTTTATTCACTGGGCCGGTGGTAAAAATCTGCTTGGCGATAAAATTCCGGGGACTCATGGCATGGTGAGTCTTGAATATTTGTTGGTCAACCAACCGGATTTTTATATCGGAACTGCGATTGGCTCCGCCAGCGCGGCCAAAAAGACCCGATCTCGAAAATCTGCGAATCGCATTGTGCTCGGCGCGGGCGCGGATGCCGGTCTCGCCCAGGCGTCGTTGAAACACGCAGTGCAGCGTTTGGGACTAAAGCAGCTTGAGGCTGTAAAGTCGGGGCGCGCCTTTTCTATCTGGCACCATTTTTACAACACGCCGATGAATGTCGCCGCAGTGCAGGCGATGGCTAAATGGTTGCATCCATCCTTGTTTCAGGATGTATCGCCGCGTCAGACGCTCGAGGCTTACTTTACGCGGTTTCAACCATTCCCCCTTGATGGCGTGTATTGGACTGCGTTGAAGCCCAGCATTGCGGGTGATAAATGACGGTAATGGCGGACCCTCATGGCGTCTCGCCGCCCGCCGCCCGCATCCCCCTTGCGGTGGGATACCGGCGGTTTGTCTTTCGGCGCCTTTTTTGGCTTCTCGTCCTGGGGACCGCGCTCGTTCTATCGGTCGCCATCAACATTCTCACGGGCCCAGCGGGTCTCGATATCGAGAGTGTGATCATTGGCATTTTAAACCCGTCTTCGCTGTCGGTTACCGAGCGCATCATTATCTGGGAAGTGCGTTTGCCCTATGCTCTGATGGCTGTTGTTGTCGGCGCCTGTCTGGGGCTCGCCGGGGCGGAAATGCAGACCGTGTTAAACAACGCGCTCGCCAGCCCGTCGACTTTGGGCGTGATGTATGCGGCGACGTTGGGTGCGTCCCTGGCGATCGTTTTTGATTTAGCGGGGCCGTTGGGCGTATCAGAAAATTTTGTCGTACCGATTTGCGCCTTTGTCGGGGCGGTTGCGTCCGTTTTGCTGATCCTGGCGTTGTCGCGGACTTATGGCGCCACCGTCGACACTGTCGTTTTGTTTGGCATCGCGCTGGTGTTTGCGCTTCAGGCGTTGATCTCGTTGATTCAGTTTGTCGCCGATAGCGACAGTCTGCAGCAGATCGTGTTCTGGACGATGGGGAGCCTCGCCCGATCGACCTGGGATAAGTTGATGATTATTTCGGTTGTCTTCGCAATCTGTCTGCCGTCGTCCATCCGCCATATGTGGAAAATGACAAGCTTGCGGGGTGGCGAAGGTTTCGCGCTCAGCTTTGGCGTTTCCGTAGAGCGTTTGCGCCTTATTGTGTTGTTGCGCGTCAGCGTTATGACCGCCGTCGCTGTCGCGTTTACCGGCGTGATCGGGTTTATTGGTCTGGTGGGCCCGCATATCGCCCGACTGGCCTTTGGCGAAGACCACCGGTTTTATCTGCCGGGAAGCGCGCTGGCCGGCGCCTTTATTCTCTCGGGCGCGTCGATCGCCAGCAAGTCACTCGTGCCCGGCATTCTCATTCCCGATGGCATCGTGACGGCGCTGATCGGCATTCCGCTCTTTCTGGTCTTGTTGCTGATTCAGCGACGGCGGTCCCGATGACGGGGCTTCGTATCAAAAATCTGGGTCTTCAATACGGGTCGAACGTGGTTCTCAGCGACGTCGCTTTTCCAGAAACGCCGGAGGGTTCCCTCATCGGCGTTCTGGGCCCGAATGGGGTCGGGAAATCGACGCTTCTTCGTGCGATGGCGGGATTGGGCCCGTATCGCGGCGATATCTGGCTGGATGATGAACCCTTGCGGGATATGCCAATGCGTCGCCGGGCGGGCCTGATTGGATATCTACCCCAAGAATTACCGCAGCGAACGACGCTCGTCGCCTATGAGGCGGTCGTCAGCGCGTGCCGTGCGGTGCGCCCGGACATGGCAACCCAAGCCGTGGAAGACGCAACGGAAGAAACCTTTGAGCGGTTGGGGATTCGTCATCTGGCGTTCAAGGCGTTGAGCACATTATCGGGCGGTCAAAGGCAAATGGTTGGACTGGCGCAAATCGTTGTCCGGCGGCCTACAATTTTATTGCTCGATGAGCCGATCAGCGCCCTGGACCTGCGGTGGCAGATTGGCGTTCTGGATGTCGTGCGCACTCTTACGCGTCAACAGCGCGGTCATTGTTTTATGGCGTTGCACGACATCAACATCGCAATGCGCTACTGCGACTACATCGCTCTTTTCGGAGATGGGAAGCTGCTTGCATTTGGGCCGCCCCTGGCGGCGATGACGCCGGATGTTTTGCGCCAAGCCTATCGAATTGAAGGGCGTATCGAAACCTGTTCGCGGGGGAAACCCTTTGTCGTCACCGACGGGGTGCTTGCGGATTTGCCGGCATATTGAATTAAAAAATTATAAAAATTTGAAAAGAGGGGGAGACATGCCTGAATGTTACGCCACGATGAGGACAGAAAAAGCGAGCCGGTATCTGCAACAACTCTGCAAACACTTTGCGCATAAAGTGAAATCGGAATTTGACGAGGTGGCCGGGCGCGTCGAATTCCCGCCGGGACTTTGTCATATGACCGCCAAGGACCATACCTTGTCGTTTTATTGCCAGTCGTCGCAATTGCAGGGGGTGATGATTATGCGCAGTGTTATTGAAAATCATCTGGAGCGATTTGCCTGGCGCGAGGAGTATAAACTTGAGTGGGCCATGAAGCTGCCGCTGGAGACCCCTGAAAATATCCGTCTTGAGCTGGCGTGCGAAACACCGGCGTCTGCGTGACAAAAAGCGGCATGCGCAACATGGGTACAATGTGGCGCCGCGCGTTGGCGGCGCTATGCTAGAATTGCGTATGCGCCATGGGATGATCGCGTGCTTTGGCGCCGTAGCGCTTCATGTGGCCGCCTTTGCCGCTATGCCAATAACCAAAGACCCTGGTGCGGCGGCATTGGGTGTTGGCGGTGTTGCGTTTGCAGTGACCATGACGGCGGGGCGCGCCGGAGCCGACGCCGACGCTTCTTATTTGAAAACAACGCCGCCGGTGACAGCCGCGGCATCGCCATTGGTCGAGGCTGTGGCGGCGCGAGCCGAGGTTAACCCTGTCGAAATTGATCCCGTGGCGGTTCAACCGGCGCCGGTTATGGTCGTGGAGCAGGTCAACGCCGTTGTTAATGTTCCCGCCGATGTTCCGGTCGAAATTGTTGCGTTAAAACAGCGAACGCCCACGCCAACCGTCATGGCGCCAAGACCGGAAGCGGTGGATGTTCAAATTGCGCCGCCTGTTCGACCGAGGCCCAAACCGGCGATGCAAAAGCCCAATCCTCCGCCCAGACCCGCCCGTGTTGCGGCTCAGGTAGAAAACCCGCCATCGGTGGCGCTCCCCGCGCGCCGACAGGAAGCAGCCAAACAAATGACGGCGGCGGCTGTGGTGGAAACGCGTGCGACTGATCACATTAGCACATTAAACGCATCCAGTGAATTTAACGAAATGGAGGTTACGGTAGTTCCGCCGGAGACCCGCGTTTCCAGCGCCGGGGCCGGTCAGGTCTCCAATGCGTCAAATCTCCATGGCGGAGATCTCGCCAGTTTGACGGGTGGCGGCGCGGTGGAAAACCCTTCCAGTGATTACATGAGTCAGCTCCGATATTGGCTCAACCGCCACAAGGATTACCCTAAAAGCGCGCGGCGGCGGCGCATGCAAGGCGTTGTGTATCTCTCTTTTCGGGTAACGCGCGACGGTTCTATTCTGACGTACAGG
>JAESSL010000334.1 GCA_016764135.1 Alphaproteobacteria bacterium | reverse complement strand
GTATGCTCGACTGGACCTCGGTCAGGGTTTTGCGGGCGATGCAGCCGGGGACCGGCCTGCAAACATCGAGAATTTGTCCGGAAGCGCGTTTGACGACGTGCTGGTCGGCGATGGTAACGAGAATGTTTTGTCGGGCGGCGCCGGAGCGGATTATCTGGATGGTGGGATCGGAATCGATACGGTCGACTATTCCAGCGCCGGATCACGGGTCTATGCGCGTTTAGATCTAAGAAAGGGATTTTCCGGCGACGCTGCGGGGGACCAACTCTACAATTTCGAGAATCTGACCGGCAGCGCCTTTGACGACGTCTTGGTGGGCAATAGCGGCGCCAATGTCCTCGTCGGCGGTGCGGGCGCCGATTATCTTGATGGCGGCGCCGGCATTGACACGGTTGATTATTCTGATTCTGCCACGGCGGTGACCGTGAGACTGGATACAAGGCAGGGAACGAGAGGCGACGCCGCAGGGGACCAACTCTACAACATTGAGAATCTGACGGGCAGCGCTTTTGACGACACGCTGGTCGGTGATAGTGGCGACAATACGCTCATCGGTGGAAAAGGCGACGACTTATTACGCGGTGGTGGGGGTAACGATCACTACACATTCAACATCGGCGATGGGACGGACCGGATTTTCGACACTGGTGGGGCCAGCGACATATTGTTTGTTGGTGGGTTGACGCCAAGTCAGGAGAATGCCTCAAGCCTCGTCACGGCGGACGAGGCGTTGAACCTGTCCGTGAGTATAGGAGACATCGACAGTATGAGCCGGGTTGGCGACGACCTGGTCCTGTCGATTGGAACAGAGTCCATCACAATTGTGGACCATTACATTGGGCAAGCGGTTGAAACTATAAATTTTTCGTTCACCGATGGAACGACCCAGGAGCTTGTCATGGCGACAGGGCTGGTCGGCGACAATGCATCTGGAGTCATCTCCGGAACGAACGCCGGCGACACATTGGATGGCGGCGGTGGGGACGATATTCTGTTTGGCAATGGCGGTGACGACACGCTGATTGGCGGCGATGGGAACGATACGCTATCTGGCGGAAGTGGCGCGGACACGTTGATTGGCGGCAACGGCGCAGATGTGCTGATTGGCGGCGCCGGTGATTTTGACACGGCTGTCTTTAGCGGCGCGTTCGCCGACTATAACATCACAACCAACTTTTTTTCCGGCACAGCGACTGTTACCCATCTTAACGGTGGGTCGGATGGCGTAGACACCTTGGACCGGAGCATTGAACTCCTAAATTTCACCGATCAGACAGTATCGCTTCTAGGCACTAAGTGGGGCCCATCGACTACATTTGGCACATCGGGCGGCGTGGTAACCTGGAGTATTATGCCGTCAGGGACCATCGATATTCAGGGGTCTACCACCGAGGATCTCGCGGCTTCCCTTCCCGCTGATTTTCTCCAGCAAATCAAAGCCGCCTTTGATGCTTTATCAGCGGTCGCCGACATCAATTTTCTCGCTCTGGAAGATGACGGCCTCGCAGCAGACCCCTTCCTTCCCAGTACCCAGGTGTCGGATATTCGGATCGGTGGAAAGTTTGTCGATGGTGTATTTAACACCTTGGCGTTCGCGTTTTCGCCACGCTTTAGCGACGTTACGTTTGACACCGGTGATAATTGGACCTCGCCATTATTATTTAATACGGCGCTCCATGAGATTGGGCACGCAGTCGGCCTTTCGCATGTGCCATCATCCGACTTCACTGCGATCATGAATCCCTTTATCAACCTCGCACTTACGGAATTGCAGACACAAGACATCTCGGATCTCCAGGCGATTTATGGTGTAGATCCTAATGGCGGCGCGCCTCTCGCATCGTTGGATTACACGTTGCCAACGGGCGTTACGAATATCGCCCTCAGTGAATCGGTCACAGCGACCTATGGCACATCGAAAGTTAATCTTACCGGGAACGCTCTCAATAACACACTGAAGGGTTCAAACGACGCCAATGTTCTGAGTGGACTTGCCGGCTCGGACACTCTACTGGGCGAAGGTGGCGCGGATACTCTTATTGGCGGCGCAGGGGCGGATAGATTAGACGGTGGCGCTGACGTCGATACGGCAGACTATTCTAACGCTGGCGCTCGGGTATACGCCCGTCTGGATTTAGGACAGGGATTTTTTGGGGATGCCGCAGGGGACCAACTCCTGAATTTTGAGAACCTGACCGGCAGTCGTTTCGACGATATCCTGGTGGGTGATGGCGGGTCCAACGTTTTGGCCGGCGGCGCCGGGGCGGACTATCTCGATGGCGGGGCTGGCGTCGACACCGTTGATTATTCCACGTCGACGGTAGGCGTGACCGCCCGGCTAGACTTAAGGCAAGGTTTTTTCGGTGATGCCGCCGGTGATCGACTTTTCAGCTTTGAGAATATTACCGGCAGCGCGTTTAACGATATTCTGGTGGGAGACAGCAACGCCAACGACCTGACAGGCGACGCGGGTAACGACACGCTCACCGGCCAAGGTGGCGACGACCGTTTTATCTTTAACGATAGTGATGGTGCAGACACAATTACTGATTTCACCACTGGCGCCGCCAGTGACGACGTCATTGATTTCTCGAATGTCGAGAGCCTCACCAGCTTTGCAGACGTGCAAGCCAATGCAACGGACAGTGGCGGCAATGTCGTTATCAATTACAACGCCAACGAAGTCACTCTAATTGGCGTCCAACTCGCGAATCTTCATCAGGATGATTTTTTCTTTTAACATAGTATGGAAACAATGTTTCTGAAGTCTACTCTCTCGAGTTTACCAGCCGAGTGAAGCGGTTCACACTCTTTGTTTGTCTCGGCAACCGTTTGGCCATCCTGCCCTACTAATCGACGAGTGGCCCTGTTACGCAGACGTTTCAGCGTAACGCCACGTCAAGAATTCGCCGTGTTTTGCGACCTTATGTTCGACGATAGACCAAGAGCGTCGTCATGCTCCTCCCCCAAAGAGATGGCCCACCCGTATAGTTAGAAAAGGGAGATGGCGACCAAACAGCACAAACCCGGGGAAATTGTAACCAAGCTACGGCAGGTTGAAGTACTTGTCGGTCAAGGAAAGGCGCGGCTTGATGCGATCAGATCGATTGCCGTTTTGGAGCAAACGTACTACCGCGGGCGCAAACAATACGGCGGCATCGGAAAGGACCAGGTGAAGGAACTCAAGCGGTTGCAGAAAAAGAATG
>JAESSL010000333.1 GCA_016764135.1 Alphaproteobacteria bacterium | reverse complement strand
TACCGTGTGGAGCACGCTTTATTGCGGATTTTGAGGTTCCCTATGGTCGGGGTAGATCATTCGGGGCGGGCGTTTATGGGGTTGGCGGTGGCGTCTCGTCATGCGCGCGTCCGCTCGGAATTGATGACGCATTTTGTCGAACCGCTTTTAGGTAAAAGAGAGATCGTGCGCGCTCGGGCGGTCGGGCTCGCCATGCGCGTGGGTTATACGTTGTCCGGCGGCGTGATTTCCCTGCTGGAACAAACCAGCCTGCAACGCGACGGCGACAACCTCATTCTACGCCTGCCCGACCATGCCGACGTATTGGTCGGCGATGTGGTGCAACGTCGTTTCAAATCTCTTGCAAAAACGCTTAATTGCACGCCGATTGTGTCCTATGACGAAGAGGTCAATCCGGCATCCGCGTAAGTCAGGCATTCGCGGAAGTCAGGCAAGCGGGTTAGCGTATCTGAACGGATTGTTTGACCGTTAAAACAGGGTCTCCAGCGCTCCGAATATCAAAAACAGCGTGGTATTCTCCCACCGGCCATGGCGTCGCCCGGTTCGTCTTTCCGCCAAAAATAAACCGGACGGGGCTGTCTTTTGTGAATTTTTGCGCTTTATCAAACAAAACGCCGCCGGACGGTTCAAAGAGACGGAGCCGATAAACGTCGCCCTCTCTGGCGCCGGCGAAAAAGACGCCAAACAGAAAGTTCTTCGCGGTTCTTGGCAGGGTTGCTCGACCATAAAGGCCGTACTGAAGCGCCGCGCGTTTCATCGGTTTGTTGCTGAAGCCCGCATGCAATAAAAATATACGTTTGTAGGCGAGGACGTCTTTCCATCCCTCTCGCCATAAGCTGGAACCGCTGGTGTGTGCTCGACAGCCGTCGCTCTGGGCAGCTCGACTGGGACTGGTCCCGGTAAACGGGTCCACGGGCGCGCCATTGTGGATGATCTGGAAATGGACATGTGGGAATTCCGTCAATCCGGACAAGCCGACCTGGCCTAGAATTTCCCCTCTTCTGATTTTGCGGCCTTTGGCGACGGAGATGCTGCCTCGGCGTAAATGACCATAGGTGCTGCGCCAGCCATCGCCGTGATCAATGACAACGGCGTTTCCAAGGCCGCGATCGAGAACGGCGCCTTTGCCGACAAGCGCCACATGGACGTCCGGCATGCCTTTGCGGATGGCGACAATGACGCCATCCGCGCCAGCGCGTACGGAGACGCCGCGTTCCATCATTTCAAAATTCGCCAGACGAAAATCGGTGCCTTTATGGCCATTGCCGCTCAACGGACCGCAACGATAGTCCCGAACGCCCGGGCCAATGTCATGATCGACGTATTTTTGTATGAAGCAATCCGCGTTCGCGAGGCAGTCCAGGGGCGGGTCAAACAGTGGTGGCGCTGCGGCGTTGGTCTCGCCCGTCGTAAGCAGGATGGTGAGCGCAAATCCGATCAGTGTGATTTGAAGGCGCCGTAGCATGAGGTGGCTCAAATATATCCTGGGCCATCAATGAGCGGAAAATTCGCCAGGTCTTTTTCATCGAAACTGACGCCCAGCCCGGGTGTCTCCGGCGGATAAACGAATCCGTCAGAATCCACACTGGCTTGCCAATCACACAATTCGTCCCGGAACGGGTTATGTTGGGAAATATCAGCTTCAAAATATCCGGGATTGTCGATACTGCACAAAAGATGAATGCTGGCGGCGACATTGAGGCCGGTTGAAGATGTATGCGGATTGATGCTCAGTTTCCAGGTCGACGCCAGGGCGGCGATCCGCAGCGATTCCGTAATGCCGCCGGTTTTGGAGAGATCCGGCTGTACGATTGTGATGTGGCCATCTTCGATCAAGCGGTGGAATTCAAAACGGGTGTAATGATTCTCACCGGCGGCCAGAGGGGTCCGACCGTATCCTTTCGTCTCGGCGTAACGACGATGGTCGTGTGGCGGGAAGGGTTCTTCCAACCATCCGACCTGCGCGTCGTCCAACACGGGCATGACGCGGCGAGCGTCGTCTAGCGAATAGGCTGCATTGGCGTCCGTCAGGATATCAATATCATCGCCCAGCGCCTTACGAACTGCGACGACGCGCGCAATATCGTTGGCGGGCGTATCACCAAGCCGTAATTTCAACGCGCGATATCCTTGCGCTACGGGGCCGGCGGCTTCTTCCGCCAGTTCGTCTGGCGGTTGATATCCCAAGGATATGCCACCGGCATAAGCCCGGATTCCTTTGGAGCGTCCGCCCAGGAGTTTGTATAATGGCCATCCGACGGCTTTCGCGCGGATGTCCCACAGCGCCATATCAACGCCGCTCATGGCGATGGCGCAGCCGGCGCCCATGCCGTGACTGGCCAGTTGCATTTTGTAGATGCGATCCCAGACTCCGACCACGTCGCTGGCGTCCATGCCGACAACCAGGGTTCTCAATGTTGTATTGGCCAGTTGCGCGACGGCGCCGGGCGCGCGGCCTGCATGGGATTCTCCCCATCCGACCAATCCGCTTTCGGTTTCAACCTTGATAAGGACCGCATCGCGTTTTACCGCACGGCCAATGCCCAGCGTAACCGCCTTATCTTCGGGAACAGGAAATGAAACCGGAAAGGCGGTAAGCGCGACAATTTTCATGGGAATTGACCTTTAATCCTGCATTAATCGGTTTGGACGAGGGCCTCCGACGATGAAGTCGTCTCGGTGACCTCACTACCGTCCAGATGGATAACCTTCGTGTGTTTGCCTGCCGCGGTGAGCGCGACGCGACCATGTTTTAACGCCAGCGCCTCCGCCCCGAACAGCTCTCGCCGCCACCCTGACAAGGCTGGTACGTCGGCGTCGTCATTGGCCGCGATGCGCTGAAGATCATCGGCGCTGGCGATCAATTTGGTCGCGACGCCGCTTTTTTCGGAAGTATGCTTCAGCAGAACTCGCAACAAATCGATGACAGGGCCGAGATTGCTGGGCAGCTTCTCCCGCGTCGGCGCTTTTGGCAGGTCTTCTTTTGGGATGGCGACCGCTTTTTGGACGGCCTCCAAAATCATGGCGCCGGTGGAGCCGTTCGCCATGCCCTGCGGAAACCCGCGGACCCGAGACAGGGCCTCAACGGTGACGGGCGCTTGCGCGGCGACCGCCAGCAGTGCTTCGTCGCGAAGAATTCTGTTTCGGGGAACGTCGCGATGTTGCGCCTGACTTTCCCGACAAGCGGCGATCTCCTTGATGATCGCTATCGCCCGGGCGTCGCTGTTGCGCGTTTTGAGGCGCTTCCATGAGTTCGCGGGATCCATTTCGTAGGTACCCGGATTGGTCAGAATTTTCATTTCTTCTTCGAGCCACGGCGTCCGCTTCGATTTTTGAAGTCGTCCGGAAAGCTTCTCATAGGCGGGTCGAAGATGAATGACGTCCGCGAGCGCAT
>JAESSL010000332.1 GCA_016764135.1 Alphaproteobacteria bacterium | reverse complement strand
GAGGAGAATAGCGGCGGCGACGCCCAATACGGTCTTACGCATTACGATTTCTCCTTATCGGCGGCAGATTTTCGGCCGTTTACAGCCTCACTGATACTGGCAGGTACGGGCAGCGGCGTTTCCAGTTTTCCGACAAGCGGCATCAGAATAAGGAAATGGATGAAGTAATAAGCCGTCGCCGCCTGTCCGACATACAGCAACACGCCTTCAGCCGGTTTCGCCCCCACATAGCCCAGGACCAGGCAGTCGATAACGAAAACCCAGAACATCCACTTAAAGATCGGACGATACCGAGCGCTCCGCACCTTGGCGGTGTCGAGCCAGGGCAGCACCAGCAGGATCAGGATCGACGCAAACATCAAAATGACGCCCATCAATTTGGCTGGAATAAACAGCACGTCAAAAGTGATGGCTCGCAAAATTGCGTAATACGGCAGGAAATACCATTCCGGCACAATATGCTGCGGCGTCTGCAACGGATTTGCTTCGATATAGTTGTCCACTTCGCCGAAGAAATTAGGTGCGAAAAAGACAAAGTAAGCGAAGATAATCAGAAACACCGCAGTCCCGACCGAATCCTTGGCCGTGAAATAAGGATTGAATGGAATAGAGTCCTGCGGGCCTTTGATTTCAATGCCGTCCGGATTATTCGATCCCGTTACATGAACCGCGATCACGTGCAGCCCGACAACCCCGAACAACAGGAACGGGAACAGGTAATGCAGTGAGAAAAAGCGGTTCAACGTGGCGTTATCCACCGCAAATCCGCCCCAAAGCCATGTCACGATCGGCTCACCGACAATCGGAATCGCCGAGAACAGGTTTGTGATGACCGTGGCGCCCCAGAAGCTCATCTGGCCCCATGGCAGTACATAGCCAAAGAATGCGGTCCCCATCATCATCAACAAAATGACGACGCCCATCATCCAGAGCAGTTCGCGCGGCGCCTTGTAAGACCCGTAGTACATACCCCGGAACATATGAATGTAGACGATGATAAAGAACATCGATGCGCCATTCATGTGTATATATCGCAGCAACCACCCGTAATTCACATCACGCATGATGCGCTCTACACTGCCAAAGGCATGGTCAACATGCGGCGTATATTGCATAGCGAGCACGATCCCCGTGACCACCATGACGACGAGAACGATCATCGCCAGGGCGCCGAAGTTCCAGAAATAATTCAGGTTCTTCGGCATCGGGAACTTGTTGTATTCGTGATCCATATAGGTGAACACCGGCAGGCGTTCATCAACCCATCGAATCACCGGATTACTCCATTGAGACGTAGAACTCATCGACGATTTCCCCCTTAACCGATGCGAATGGTTTTATCGTCGAGGAATTCGTATAACGGAACCTCGAGATTAAACGGCGCGGGCCCTTTGCGAATGCGTCCCGACGTATCGTAATGCGACCCATGGCACGGGCAGAACCAACCGCCAAATTCACCTTTCGGCTCAACTGATTTCTGCCCAAGCGGAATACAGCCCAGATGCGTGCAGATGCCAATCATGATAAGCCATTCCGGCTTTTGCGTACGATCCGCGTCATTTTCTTTCTGACGTAGATCCGCAGTGTCATCCTTAACCGCAGCGTCTATTTCGGCTTTGGTGCGACGTCGCACGAAAACCGGCTTTCCGCGCCAGACCACGGTAATGCTCTGACCTTCCTCGATTGAGCTCAAATCAACCTCAGTCGTGGAAAGCGCCAGCACCTCCGCTGATGGGTTCATAGAATCCACCAAAGGCCACGCAAATGCCGCAGCGCCAGTCGCCGCGACCGCCGCTGTCGCATAAATTAGGAAATCCCGCCGGTCTTCGTCTACTTCCGAAGACTCTGGCGATTGGGTCGTATCCGCCATTCCTGCCCCCTCAATCATATTCTTAATCGCCGAATCGGCGTTTTGTTCGAGCACTATATTCCAAAAACTGGAACGCGTACCCCCCCTATAACGCTAAACTGCGCGCCGCAGAGTACTCATTCCATTTCAATCGGTCAATTCACCGACTTTATTTGGCGTTGGTAATAGTGCAATTATTTGCGCTTGAAAAGCCGGAACCTTATTTCGATACGACGCAGAAGATATATATTGTTGCGGAGACCGCCCGCATATACACCCTCAATGCTCAGAACGACCGAAAATAGCCATGCGCATCGCCTTGTACCAACCTGACATTCCACAAAACACCGGCGCGATTCTTCGTCTTGCCGCGTGCTTTGGGGTCGCCGCCGATATTATCGAACCTTGCGGGTTTGTCTGGTCGGATCGGCGCTTGCGCCGCGCCGGTATGGATTATCTGGACCAGGCGATCATCCAGCGGCACGCCTCCTGGGACCAGTTCCTGGCCGCAAACACCACGCGTCTGATCCTTCTGACCACAAAAGGAGACGTCGTTCATCCTGACTTCCAGTTTCAAAAGAACGACACGTTGCTGCTGGGCCGCGAAAGCGCGGGCGCGCCGCCAGAAGTCCACGCCGCCGTGGACGCCAGTTTGCGGATCCCCATGCTGCCCGACGCACGGTCGTTGAATGTTGCACTCAGTGTCGCGATGGTGTTGGGTGAAGCCCTTCGGCAAACAGGGGAATATCCGGAGCCTTGATAACGCACTGCTCGAGTACCGCCCAAAATATATACGACGTCCAAAACCACAAAATTTGAGAACCAAAATTTAGACCATGACCGACACACACAAACAAATAGCAACCGCATGGTTTGGCTCTTTAAGAGACCAGATCTGCGCGGCGTTCGAATCCATCGAAGATGACCTAACCGGAACCTATAGCGATCGCCCGGCCGCGCGGTTTGAACGCACCCAATGGAGCCGCCCCGAAACAGACGAAAAAGGCGAGGCACAAGGCGGTGGCGGCGTTATGTCGGTCATGCGCGGTCGCGTCTTTGAGAAAGTCGGCGTCAATGTCTCCACCGTAGAGGGTGTTTTTTCTGAAGAATTCCGCAAGGAAATACCGGGCGCGGCGGAAGACGGGCGTTTCTGGGCCGCCGGCATATCACTCGTCGCGCATATGCAGTCGCCGCTGGTTCCCGCCGTGCATATGAATACGCGACATATCATCACATCCAAACACTGGTTTGGCGGCGGCGCCGATTTAACCCCCATGGTCCCGAATGATGAAGACACGCGACAATTCCACTCGGGGTTCCGCGAAGCCTGCGATCGTCATGGCGATGATTATTACGAACGTTTCAAAAAATGGTGCGATGAATATTTCTTTTTGAAACACCGCAACGAACCCCGCGGCGTCGGCGGCATCTTCTATGATTATATAGACACCGATGACTGGAACGCCGATTTCGCCTTTACCCGCGATGTCGGGCTGGCCTTTCTCAACACCTATCCAGACATCGTTCGGGAACACATGAACAGTCCCTGGACGGCCGAGCAGCGCCTACATCAACTGGAACGGCGTGGTCGTTACGTCGAGTTCAATCTTCTGTATGATCGCGGCACCCGGTTTGGCCTGATGACCGGCGGGAATACGGATGCGATCCTGATGTCCATGCCGCCAGAAGCCAGATGGCCCTGATCGCGTAACGCAAGGGAGCCCGGATCAGGAGACGATGACAGGCGTTGATTGAAGCGCCGCAATTTGGAGAGACGTAAATGTTTATGAAAGCGACTTTGCTCCGAGGAATATTAATCGTCGGACTGTTATGCGGATTCGCTTCTGCAACAGCCGCCGCTGACCTGCGCATCAACGCTTTCTACGGCGCCTTCAAGGGCAGCGGAATCGCAGAGAACGCCGACAGCCTGTATTTCGGCGCCACGGTCCGGGATCTGGATGTCGAAATTGGCGCCGATACATCCGGCCGCGGCTTCTTTGTACGATGGACGACCGTCATCCGCAGCGGCGGAGATCCCAATAACCCCAATGTCCGACGCAAAACCCAGAGCGTTACCTTTAAAAACACCGATCAAACGGGCGTTTATCGTGGCGAAGGCTCCGGCGACCCCCTGAACGGCGCCCCCTATATCTGGGCGCGAATTTCGGGGCAGACTCTGACCGTCTACATTCTGACGATCAACAAATCCGGCGGATACAATATGCAAAGCTATGCGCGAACCTTGAACGCCTTTGGCATGGATCTGGTATTCAGCCGGATTCGCGACGGCGAACCGGTCCGCCAGGCGAGCGCAAAACTCACCAAACGGTAAAGCTAGGGAGCTTCCGGGTCGTAGGGCTCGACCGTCAACATTACGCCGTCGACGCCCGTAACTCGCACTTTGACGCCTGCGTCGAGCTCCGGTCCCTGTATTTTCCACATTGTGTCATCGACATGTAAATTGCCACGGCCATCGACAATTGGCGTCCCCAAGGTGAAAATACGGTCAATATATTGCGTTCCCCGACGGTTCAAGGTGGGGCGATCCGTTTGAATGGGATTGCTGCGCAAATATCGCCGGGCGACAAAAACACTGGCGACAGAGAGCGCCGCGAAAAGCAAAAGCTGATATCGCCATTCAATCTCCGGCCAGATAAAAACGCCGAGACCAACGATGAAGGCGGCGATCCCCATCCAGAGAAACACCGCGCCCGGCGCAAATATTTCCAGCACCACCAAAAAAATGCCAAAGATCCCCCAACCCCAATGGCGGGCGTTCTCAAGCCAGATTATAAATTCAGCCATTGCCGCTCCCCGTTTATGACTTCTCCCATGGCCCTGACCCCGCTGGTGGATTATCCCGCTTCTGGTCGTTCATCGCATCCTGGATGAGCGCGCTGACCCCTCCGATCGCGCCCAGCACGCCAGAGGCCTCTAACGGCATGAACACGAGTTTCTGATTGGGCGATTCAGCGAATTGACCGAGCGTTTCAATATATTTTTGAGCGACGAAATAATTTATCGCCTGAACGCCGCCTTGCTCAATTGCCGTCGACACCATTTCGGTCGCCTTCGCCTCGGCTTCCGCCAGTCGTTCGCGCGCCTCAGCGTCGCGCTGCGCCGCTTCCTTGCGCCCTTCCGCATCCAGAATAGCGGCTTGTTTTTCGCCTTCCGCGCGCAAAATTTCCGCCGCGCGCATGCCTTCCGCTTCCAGAATATTTGCGCGTTTGTCGCGCTCCGCCTTCATTTGCCGGGCCATGGCGTCGACCAGATCGCGCGGTGGCGCGATATCCTTGATCTCAATTCGGGTAATCTTGACGCCCCATGGGGCCGTCGCCTCATCAACGACGGACAACAAGCGACTATTAATTTCATCGCGCTTCGATAACAACTCATCCAGATCCATCGAGCCCATCACGGTGCGAATATTGGTCATGGTGAGATTAAGCGTCGCCACTTCAAGCTGATTGACCTCGTAGCTGGCCTTGGCGGCGTCCAGTATCTGAAAGAAAACAACACCATCGACCGCGACCATCGCGTTGTCGCGCGTGATGATTTCCTGGGTCGGCACATCCATGACCTGTTCCATCATATTGACCCGCTGACCAATACGATCAATCACGGGGATGATGAAATGCAAGCCCGGCTCCAGGGTTTTGATGTATCGGCCAAATCGTTCGACCGTGGATTCCATTCCCTGAGGAATGACCTTAACGCCCGCAAACACCATCACCACAGCGAGGATGACAACAGCAAAAACAAAAATCGTAAACTCGTTGATGATCATGGCCTTCGATCCTTCGATTACGGGTTCAAGACGATTACGCTATCATTTTAGATCGATGACAGCGAATTTTATCACGCTTCGCAAATGTCATATCGTGGTTTAGGTCGTATCGCGCCGCGTCAAACTTTCCAGATAGCGCAAGCACGCCCCCCGGGCTGCTTTAAAGTCGGTCTCAACCCACCAGATTTCAACCTCTCGTAGCAAGTTTCCCACCACAACGCCGGGGGCTACGCCCAAGGACAGAACATCAGCGCCGGCAATGGGCAAACTCTGGACCGGCGAATTATCGATGATGTGCAGGATATTTCGCCATTTCCCATCCTCAATACCGTTGCCCGGGTCGGAAGCCGCCCAGCCTAACAAGACAAGGTGTCGAGAGATCAGGGCGCCTGTCCGGTACAAAACCCGACGGATCGCCGGCCCATCCATATCGACCTTAAATTGACCCGCCCCGCGCCGCAGACCGATAAGAAAGTCCCGATCCGTTTTGGAGAGTTTCAATCGATGGGCGGCGGCGCGGACGCCCTCAACATCGCTCGACAACAATACGAAAAGCCGCCGAAGGGGATCAATTGACCCAACCATCGCTTCCACGACGACCAGCCGCGCCACAGAACCGACATCCCCGCTCACGCCAATCACAGGACGCAACACATCATCGTCGCGCATCAGGGCGAGCACGGGCGCGGGATCCGGCGCGGCGAGAAGTTTAAGCAATTCCGCGCGCACCCGTTCCCCGGAAAGCCGGTCGATATCGACGGCGCGATCCCGGCACGCCGCGCGGGCGGAGGCATCGGCGGGCGGACGGCCAAAATGCGCGTAAAATCGATAATATCGCAGAAGCCGAAGAACATCTTCGTCGATTCGGGTGGCCGCATCGCCAACAAACCGAACACGTCCCTGCGCCAGATCATCGGCGCCGCCGAAGGGGTCGTGAATCGTCCCGTCGACATCCATGGACATGGCGTTAAATGTAAAGTCCCGGCGCGCCGCGTCAGCGTCCCAATCCGATGTGAATTCGACTTTGGCGTGGCGACCATCGGTTTCAACG
>JAESSL010000331.1 GCA_016764135.1 Alphaproteobacteria bacterium | reverse complement strand
GAGGCGGGCGTCGATCGGGCGATCCTCGTGCCGCCGTCCTGGGAGGGAGACTATAATGATTTGGCGATCCGCGCCGCGACGGATCACCCTGATCGATTCGCAATTATGGGTCGGTTTGATCTTGGCGATTCGTCGAATGCGGCGTTACTGCCAAAATGGACACAACAGACGGGCATGTTGGGGATCCGGGTAAGTTTTTTGATGCCGCATCAACGACAATGGCTGGTGGATCAATCCATTGACTGGTTTTGGGCGGCCGCGGAAGAAGCTGATATCCCGTTGATGGTGCTTCCCCCCGATCAAATCCCGGCAATAGACCGTATTGCGGAACGGCATCCAAAGTTGCGGATGATTATCGATCATTTAGCGATGACCTCGACCCGCAAGGACAGCGAGGCGTTTGCAACGGTGGAAGACCTCTATTGTCTCGCGCGTCACCCGAATGTTGCCGTGAAAGTTTCAGCGTTGCCCTGTTACACGACTGATTTGTACCCATTTCCGAGCGTTCATCCGTACATCGAACGTGTCCTGACGGAATTTGGACCTGACCGCGTGTTTTGGGGCACAGATCTCTCCCGCTTGCCTTGCACCTATCGTGAATGCGTAACGTTCTTTACAGAGGCGCTGCCATTTCTATCCGGCAATGCGCAGGATAAGGTTATGGGACAAGGGATCTGTGATTGGTTGGGATGGCCCTATTAGCGCAGATTCTGATCACATTTGGGGTCAATAGGCGGGATATGTTTTGAACGAAGCTGTGTCGCAAGCTCAGGTGCTTTACGATTCGGGAGAGATCGAGGCCGCCGCTGCCGGCTTTAAGGAGGCGCTGAAGCGCTCTCCGGGCGACTTGGCGGCGGCTAAGGGCCTCGGTCGGTCTCTTGACTGGCTAAGGCGGTTTGACGAGGCCTTTGAGGCTTGGTCGATTGCTGTAGCCATCGCCCCCAGCGATGTCATGTCGCGTTATGCGATCGCGGAAGCCTGGCACCGGCGTGGCGAGGTTTCCCGCGCGCGATCTTTATTTGAAGCGCTTTGCGCGGAGCACCCCGGCAATTATCCGGCGCAAACCATGGCGCTCCTGTCGTTGCTCTACAGTGAATCCGATGACAACTCTGAACTCGTTTCCGCACAAAAGCATTGGGGTTGTATCCGGGCGCCGTCATCTGAAACTGTTTTTAATGATTATGGCGCCGATAAAGACCCTGAACGCCCTCTCCGTATTGGGTTTGTATCGTCTGATTTCCGAGCCCATTCCGTCGGATTCAACCTGTTGCCGATATTTCTGGGACTGGATCGTCGCAAATTTTCGGCGCACGCCTACGCTCAATTGCGCACAAATGATCCCATGAGCGAGAAATTCCGCGCCAGCGCTGATTCCTGGTGCGATATTTCTGAGATAAGCGATCTAGAAGCCGCTGAAAGCATTCACAAAGACAATATGGATATACTGGTTCTGCTGGCTGGGCATGTCGATGAGAACCGGCCGTTTATTGCGCGTCATCGACCCGCGCCAATTCAGATCAGTCATCACGATATTTGCACCAGCGCGATCCCGGAAATGGATTACTGGATTGGCGATCCTGTCGTTTCACCTCGTGGTGGCGCCGAGTTTTTTTCAGAGCGCGTCTTGCGAATACCGTCTTTCACCGTGCAGCCAATTCCTGCCGAGGCGCCAGGCCCAAGTGAACCGCCAGCCTTGAAAAACAACTATATAACGTTTGGTTCCTTCAACGCGCCTCAGAAGATTACAAAAGAAGTTATTGAAATATGGTCGAAAATACTTCTCGAAGTTTCGGGTTCTCGATTGGTTCTTAAGTATTTCGACGCTTTTAACGAAGACACGACGCGCCAACGTCTGCTGGATCTGTTTGGCGCCAACGGCGTTGACGCAAACCGGGTTGAGTTTGTCGCGCCAACATCCTACCGCGCAGACCACCTGAACGCCTATTCCCGGGTCGATATTGCTTTAGATCCGTTCCCGTTTGGCGGCGCCACCACGACATTTGAGGCGCTGTTGATGGGAACGCCGGTCATAACGTTGATGGGGGAGCGCTTTACCGGGCGTTGCGCCGCCGCAACGCTGGAGGCTGTTGGGCTGTCCGTATGCGTAGCGACCGATACGTCTGACTATATTGGCCGGGCGGTTGTTCTGGCGCAGGATCCGCAACGTCTATCGCCGTTGCGACAGACACTGCCTAATTTACTCCGGCGCTCGCGTATTTGTAATACGGAGCGCCATGTTCGAAATTTGCAGCGCGTTTATCGAGCGGTGTGGCGTCGGTATTGCGCGACCTAACCCTCTGCCACGTCGGAAATTTCACACCACACAGGCGTATGGTCGGAAGGACGCTCTCCTTTACGGGGCTCCCGGTCAATTTCGCAGGCGCGTAAACGGTCTGCGACGGCGGGGGACAGCAACAAATGGTCAATCCGCACGCCTTCATTGCGGGGCCAGCGCCCGGCCTGATAATCCCAAAAGCTGTAGGCGCCAATTTCGTGATGCAGCGCACGCCAGGATTCGGTCAGCCCCAGGTTCAATAACGTTCGAAACCGATGACGGCTTTCCGGGCGGCACAATGCGTCATTCGCCCAGCCCGTCGGGTCGTATACATCATCATCGTTTGGTACGACGTTATAGTCTCCGCCCAGGACAAAAGGCTGCTCACTAGGCAGCAAGGTTTCGCTGACATGACGCGTCAATCGGTCCATCCAGTCCAGTTTGTAGGTGAATTTTTCCGTATCAACAGGGTTGCCGTTCGGCAGATAAATGGATGCAACGCGCAAACCGGCAATGGTCGCCTCGATATAACGAGCCTGTTCATCGGAATCGTCGCCCGGTAGCCCCATGGAGACATCCTCGATGGGGAGTTTCGACAGTATCGCGACGCCGTTGTAGCTCTTTTGCCCGTGGATCGCGAGATTGTATCCTTTCGCTTCAATTTCCAGCGCGGGGAAAGACTCAGAAACAGTTTTGATTTCCTGCAACAGGGCGATGTCAGGGCTGAACTCGTCCAGCCACTCCAGTACGCGGGGGAGCCGCGCCTTGATCGAGTTGACGTTAAATGTCGCGATTTTCATTAATATATTCCGGGGTGAGGGCCGGTTGAAGACGGAAGTGGGTCAAACACGCCGTCAGCTAGCCTACGAGCAACAAGCACGGGATTAGCAACACGGGATCAGATAGAGAATGAAGCGCCGCATCCGCACGATGAATCGGCGTTCGGGTTTTTGATCTGAAAGGAGGAGCCGATCATATCCGTGACGTAATCAATTTCAGATCCCGATAACAAATCCATGGAGACGTTATCGACAATAACTTTTACATCATCATCGCCAAAGACCATGTCGTCTTCACCAATTGTTCTTTCGAAATCATAGCCATATTGATAGCCGGAACATCCGCCGCCAGATACTTTTACCCGCAACATAACGCCGGGCGACTCTTCTTTCGAAAAAAGGAATAACAACTGTTCGCGCGCTGATTCCGAAATTAGGAATTCACGCACTTTTTCCGAAGTTTCCAGGGCGAAAGGATCGGACATTCAGATACTCCATATCTCGGTTGGTCGAAAAGCGAAGTGTACAGCGGCGGCAAGGCAATGACGACCCGCCAGAAGGGCGCTTATCTCTAATACCTTATTTAGGCGTTAGGTGCATTATGTCAATCTCAAGAGTGGATTGCTATACATGCGTCTGACATGGATAAAAATACATCAAACTGGAATTTGGCGTCTTTTGCGACTCTTGCAGAGAAGACCCGCGGCCGGTTGCACCCTGAACCCGAGAGCCTGCGGCGTAGCGCATTTCAGCGGGACCGTGACCGGATTATTCATTCCACGGCGTTCCGCCGCCTGAAGCATAAAACACAGGTCTTCATCGCGCCTGAAGGCGATCATTATCGGACACGTCTGACGCATAGTCTGGAGGTCGCCCAGATCGCTCGCTCGCTGGCGCGGGCGTTGCGACTGGACGAAGATCTGGTGGAGGCTATTGCCCTGGCCCATGACATCGGGCATCCGCCCTTTGGTCATGCTGGTGAGCATGCGTTAAACGCCGTCAGCGCCCAATATGGCGGGTTTGATCATAACGCTCAAACCTTGCGGGTTCTGGTTGAAAACGAGCAACGCTATGCCGAATTCAACGGACTTAACTTGTCCTGGGAAACGCTGGAAGGCATCGTCAAGCACAATGGGCCGATAAAGGACCCCAAGGTGGGCGTAACGTCGCCAATTCACGATTTTAACAAAACCTTTGATCTGGAGCTTTCCAGATACCCGGGCGGCGAAGCGCAAGTCGCCGCGATTGCGGATGACATCGCCTATAGCAACCATGACCTGGACGATGGGCTGCGCGCGGGCGTCTTCACGATCGAGGATCTTTCTTCAGCGCCGCATGTCGCGGCGGTATTTGAGTTTGTCGCACAGAAATACCCTGATATTGAACGCTCCCGGCTTATTCACGAAGCGGTGCGTCGGTTGATTGGCGACATGATCGAGGATGTCCTGAGCGAAACCATCCGCCGCATCGCTGAAGCGGGTATTCGCGATGTCGAAGAAATCAGGAATCACGACCGTGCGATTGTTGCATTCTCGGAACCAATGCGCGAAAAGGAGCGCACGCTGAAGGCGTTCCTGCTCAAGAATATGTATCGACACGGCGCAATTATCCGAGAAACCGAACAAGGCGAAAAAGTAGTACGGTCTCTTTTCAAAGAGTTGATGCAAAGGCCAGAACGGTTACCGCCGCAGTGGCGCGACCGCGCTGGACCGGGGCAATCCGTGAAAACCGCGCGCGTAATCGTCGATTACATTGCGGGCATGACAGATCAATATGCACTTAATCAATGGAAACGTCTGAGTGAAACAGACGCTGGCGCAATATGAATATTTATACTCGACTTCATGAAATAGTCCTCGAAACCCTTTCCAAAATTGCGGCGTCAGGGAGTATTCCAACGGATTTATCGTTGGGCAGGGTCACGGTAGAATCGCCCCGTGATCCATCCCATGGCGACATGTCCACGAATGCGGCGATGGTGTTGTCAAAAGCCGCCGGCATGAAGCCCCGTGATCTGGCGACGCTTATCCAGGAGGGATTGTTGTCGGATCCCTTGATTGAAAGCGCCGATATTGCCGGGCCGGGATTTATCAATATCCGTCTGGCGCCGTCGGCATGGCGTGAAATTCTGAGTGAAATCCTTGCGACCGGGTCGAGTTACGGTGAGTCCAAAAGGGGCGCGGGCGAAAAGATAAACGTCGAATACGTGTCGGCCAATCCAACCGGGCCACTTCATATCGGCCATGCGCGAGGAACCGTGTTTGGCGATGTTCTAGCGTCTTTACTGGAGAAGGTCGGATTTGACGTCGCGCGCGAATATTACGTCAACGATGCAGGATCGCAGGTGGATGTGCTCGCGCGCTCCGCGCATCTTCGCTATCGCGAGGCGCAGGGCGAAGACATTGGCGCGATTCCAAGCGGTTTGTATCCTGGGGATTATATGATCCCTGTCGGAAAGGCGCTGGTGGATGAATTTGGCGATAAATGGTTAAAGGCGCCCGAGGAAGAATGGCTGCCCGTCATTCGACGCTTTACCGTCGACGCTATGATGAAGCTTATTCGCAAGGATTTGGGTGCGCTTGGCGTTCATCAAAAAGTCTTCGTGTCGGAGCAGTCGCTCGTCGATAGCGGAAAAGTAGAGACGGCGCACGCCACGCTTGCAGATCGTGGTTTGATCTATCAAGGCGTTCTGGAGCCGCCAAAAGGCAAAACACCGGATGATTGGGAGGCGCGGGAACAAGAGCTGTTTCGGGCGACCGATTTTGGCGACGATGTTGACCGGCCGTTGCGGAAGTCGGATGGAAGCTGGACCTATTTCGCGTCGGACATCGCCTATCACCTTGATAAATACGACCGTGGCTTCAAAACGCAGATCGACGTTTGGGGCGCGGATCACGGCGGGTATGTCAAACGGATGAAAGCCGCGACAAACGCCGTCACCAATGGCGCCGCCGAGCTTGATGTCAAAATATGCCAGATCGTGAAGCTTCTGGATAAAGGCGAACCGGTAAAAATGTCGAAACGTTCGGGTACGTTTGTTACCCTGAGCGACCTGGTCGATGCGGTTGGCAAGGACGTCGTCCGCTTTATCATGCTGACGCGCAGCAATGATGCGCCGCTTGATTTCGACTTGACGAAAGTGACGGATCAATCCCGAGAAAACCCCGTGTTTTACGTGCAATACGCACATGCGCGATGTCATTCGGCGATGCGTCTGGTGGGTGATACGTTTTCGGATATAGAAACAGATCGAGCCAGTCTTTCGAATGCGGATTTATCGGTACTTGAAGATTCAGCTGAATTCGCCTTGTTGAAAGTGCTGGCGGCGTGGCCGCGCACTGTGGAAGCCGCTGCTTTAGCGCATGAACCCCACCGAATCGCGTATTATCTTCAGGAGCTGGCGGCTGAATTTCACGGTCTCTGGACCAAAGGTAAAGAGCAGCCGACGCTGCGGTTTATCATCGACAACGATGAAACACAGACGCGGGCGCGTATGGCACTTGTTCGCGCGGTGCAAATTGTTCTTGAATCGGGGTTGAATATTCTGGGGGTCGAACCCGTCGAGGAATTACGCTGATGACCAAAAGTGGCGATCCGATCGAATCAGAACTCGAGGCGATTGACCAGGAGGAGACGGCGCCGACTGGAAAGTCCGCGTTGCGTTATGCGCCCATTGGCGGTGCGGTCATAGCGCTGGCGGCGTTCGCAGGAATTACCTGGTACGCCTACAATACGGGTATTCGTGAGGGCAGTGAATTTGCGGCGCCTGTTTTGAAGACCGATGGGCCCAGCAAAATTGCACCGGAAAGTCCCGGCGGTGAAAATGTACCGCATCGAAAAAAACAAGTGTACAGTCTGGTCGATAAAACGCCGGTATCGAACAAAATAGAACGCCTTGCGCCGCAGCCGGAACCTCCAATGACGCCGCCGGTTGCGTCTCCGAATTTGGAATCACCGCCAGCACCGCCGACCCTTATGGTGCCGCCGCCGCCTTCGATTACCGGAAAACGCGTTGCGTCCGTTGAACCGACGCCAGCACCCAAACCAGCTCCTGCTATTCCGTCGCCGCCTGTTTCCAAGCGCGCTAAAACTACGACGGTAAAAAAAGAAACGCCGGCCAAAGTTGTGAAGAAAGCCGACATCGCGCGTCCGGCGCCGCCAAAAGTGGTCGAGGCCGTCAAGTCATCTCCGTCTTCTGCGCCGGTCATCCGCGCGCCTCAGAAACCCGTGGCGAAAGCGACTGTTGCCGTGGTTACGCCTAAACCAGCCGCGAAACGCACGGCAAAACGTACGGCGAGCGCAAGTTCACCGCCGCCTGGCGCATATATGGTCCAGATCGCCTCCCTGCGCACCGCCGAGGCAGCGCAGCGCGCCTGGAACATAAATTTAAAAAGGCACAATTCGCTATTTCGCGGCATGACATTGTTTGTCGCAGAGAAAACCATTCCCGGCCGCGGCGATTTTTTTCGGGTTCAAACCGGTCCGTTCAAGACCCGCGCAGCGGCATTGCGAAAATGCGCCCAGTTAAAACAGGCCAAAGTCCCATGTCTTGTCATTCGACCGTAAACGCCGGGCCAAAATGAACGAAGTCGGTTTGAACGTAAACGCGTCGACGGCGGCGATTTTCGGGTGTTCCGGCCTATCTCTGAGCGTGGATGAGCGTCGTTTTTTCACGGAATGCCAACCTGTCGGTTTTATCCTCTTCGGTCGTAATATCGAGACGCCGGAGCAAGTCACATCCTTGGTCGCGGCGTTAAAATCCTGCGTCACGTCACCGAATCCGCTCATTTTAGTCGATCAGGAAGGTGGTCGGGTCGCGCGTTTGCGACCGCCGTACTGGAGCGCCTATCCATCGGCGCAGAGAATTGGCGCGTTGTATCAACAAAATAAAACAGAAGGCGAGAACGCCGCGGATTTGGTGGGGCGCTTGATTGCGGATGAATTGGCCCCGCTGGGTTTCAATGTCGACTGCGCCCCGGTGCTGGATGTCCGCCGCGAGGGCGCGCATGATATTATTGGCGACCGCGCTTACAGCGACGATGCGGCGATTGTCGCTCGTCTGGGCCGCGTTGTGAGCGCAGGATTGATGCGCGGCGGCGTGCTTCCAATCATCAAGCATATTCCGGGTCACGGACGCGCAGGCGCGGATAGTCACGTTGAATTGCCAGTGGTTGATACGTCTATGGAAGCATTACGACAGACAGATTTTGCGGCGTTTCGCGCCTATGCGGACGCACCTATGGCGATGACGGCGCATGTCATTTACAGCGATATCGATGCGCGGTATCCCGCAACGGTGTCCAGAACCGTCCTGCAAACGATTGTGCGAGATGATATTGGTTTCGACGGCCTGCTCATGAGCGACGATTTATCCATGAAAGCGCTGAAAGGCGTGATGGAAGAGCGGGCGAGGGGGGCTATCGACGCAGGATGCGACGTAGCGCTTCATTGTAACGGAGACATGGCGGAAATGGTGGATGTCGCCTCGGCCTGTGGGCGAATGACGCTTGAGGCGATGGCGCGGCTGGACTCTGCGCAGAGGTTCCTGTCAAAACCGGATGACTTTAACCGCGCCGAAGCGTTGGAAAAATTGGAAACTTTGCTGAAAGGCGCCGCGTAACGTGTTCGATAATATGCCGCAAACCCTTTATATCGCGTCGGTGTGGATACTACCTGTCCTGCTGGCGATTACGCTTCACGAAGCCGCGCATGGGTGGGTCGCCTGGAAGTTGGGCGATAATACGGCCAAATCCTTGGGCCGCGTTACGTTTAACCCCTTAAAGCACATCGATTCTTTTGGAACCGTTGTTTTACCCGGCATGTTGCTATTAAGCGGCGCGCCATTTTTGTTTGGATGGGCGAAACCCGTCCCGGTCGATATCCGGCGTTTGCGCGATATGAAACGCGGGATGGTGTTGGTCGCGGCGGCGGGGCCCGCGTCCAACCTCATCATCGCCTATATCGCGGCGCTTATGTTTCATCTGGTGCAGTTCATTCCGGCCCCCTTTAATTTCTGGGTGGCTGAAAATCTCGCAAACGCCCTGACGATCAATATTGTCCTGGCGGTGTTTAACATGGCGCCAATTCCCCCTCTGGATGGCGGACGCGTCGCCATTGGTCTTCTTCCGAGGGTGCTCGCAATACCTTTGGCGCGGTTGGAGCGATATGGCATTTTCATTTTGATCGGCGTGCTTTTTGGTTTGCCATTTGTTGGTGACCTGATCGGCGTCAATTTGAATGTCTTCCCTTGGCTTGTAGGCGCTCCAGTTCAATTTTTATCGAATGTCATCGCGCAAGCGGCGGGGGTCATCTAGACTTGTGATCATGGATACGGAAAACATCCAAAGATCGTCCTCTGATTTTGAAGAGGATGAACCGAGAGACGTGGCGTCCGACAACCTTCTGCAACTCAATCTCGAAGGGTATGAAGGACCTATCGACGTTCTCTTGTCGCTGGCGCGCGACCAGAAGGTTGATATCACGAAAATTTCCATTCTGGCGCTGGCGGAGCAATATATTTCGTTTATCGAACGGGCGAAAAAACTCCAACTTGAAATCGCCGCCGACTATCTGGTCATGGCCGCGTGGTTGGCTTATCTGAAGTCGCGTCTCTTGCTGCCGTCCTCGGACAACCCCGATGAGCCGACCGGCGCCGAACTGGCTGCCCGACTGGCTTTTCAGATGCAACGTTTGGAATCCATGCAGGTCAAAGGCCGACTGTTGATGGAAATGCCACGGTTGGGTCAGGCATTTTTTCCACGCGGCGAGCCTGAGCCGTTCACGATCAAGCGTACGAGCGCGTTTAACGCCACACTCTACGATTTACTCAGCGCATATGCGGATAGCAAACATCGAGCGGATGCGTCAGTGCTTCAAATTGCGCCTCCCAACCTGTTTTCAATGGAAGATGCGCTGGTGCGGCTGCGGATAATTCTGGGCGACGTTCCGGATTGGACAATATTGACGGAATTTCTGCCCGAAGGCATTAAAAATCCGTTGGTTTTTCGCTCCGCCATCGCGTCCACTTTTGCGGCGTCCTTGGAATTAGCCAAGCAAGGTAAATTGACGTTACGGCAATCAACGACGTTTGGACCAATTTTCGTTCGGGACAATATGGCCGGGAATGATGATTGAACGGTTTGAATTACTGAGAATTATCGAAGCGATGTTGTTCGCCTCGCGAGAGCCTTTGAGTGAAAAGGATCTGGCGTTGCGGCTCCCGGAAGGGGTGGATATCGCGGGCTTGCTCGATGAATTGAAGGCGCAATTCGCCAATCGAGGCGTCCATTTGACCCCGGTCGGCATCGGCTGGGCGTTCAGGACTGCGCCGGACCTTGCGCAATATATGGAATTAGAGCGCATTATCGTACGGAAAATGTCGCGTGCGGGGATCGAAACCCTTGCGATTATCGCCTATCACCAACCGGTCACCAGAGCGGAAATCGAGGAGATTCGCGGTGTTTCCTTGAGCCGGGGAACGCTGGATATTCTGCTCGAGGCAGGTTGGATCAGACCACGCGGTCGACGGCAGGTTCCGGGCAAACCGATCACCTGGGGCACATCGGATTCTTTTCTCGATCATTTCGGGCTGGAGTCATTGAGTTCGCTGCCGGGAGTTGGGGAACTGAAAGCGGCGGGATTACTGGACAAACGGCAACTTTGGAACCCCCCCATGGACACTGAGGGGCAACAAGAGGGCCATGAAGAGGACAACGAGCCGTATGAAGCGGTGGAACCCGATGAAGCGATTGCACTTGATGATTAGTCGCGCTGATTTTTTATTTATCTGTAGAAATACCGGACAATGAACGCCATTCCCGACAATGCGCTGATCTCCGCATTGGAGATAAAGGGCGTCTATCACAAGTTTAGCGGCGTCGCCGCGCTCGCCGGTTTTGATTTATCGATCAAACGCGGCGAAGTCGTCAGCCTTCTCGGACCATCAGGTTGCGGTAAAACCACGGCGCTTCGCATCGCGGCTGGTCTGGAAACGCTTCAACAAGGTGAGGTGTTCTTGAACGGGCGCGTGATCGCCAATGCATCCGGCAGCACGCCGCCTGAACGACGTAATGTCGGGTTTCTCTTTCAGGATTACGCGTTGTTTCCACACCTCACCGTTGCCAAAAACATCGCTTTTGGTCTGAAGGGGAGCGATGTTGCCTCTGTTGGAAAACGGGTGTCTGAAGTTCTCGATTCGGTGGAGATGTCGGCGTTTGCAAAGCGGTTTCCCCATGAATTATCCGGCGGACAGCAGCAACGCATCGCGTTGGCCCGCGCACTGGCGCCAAACCCCGGACTGGTGTTGCTGGACGAACCGTTTTCTGGTCTCGACGCCCGTATGCGCGATAAAATTCGCGATGAGACCCTGCATATATTGAAAGCCACGGGCGCCGCGACGTTGATGGTTACTCATGACGCGGAAGAAGCCATGTTTATGTCCGACAAGATCGTCGTGATGTCGGCGGGGAAGGCGGTCCAGACCGGCACGCCCGTGAGTTTATACTGCGAACCGAAAACTGCCTTCGTTGCGGAAATTTTTGGCGAAGTAAATCGATTAAGCGGCGTTGTAAACAATGGATCCGTGTTAACTCCGGTTGGAGAAATACAGGCCCCGGACCTTCGGGACGGGGAGAGCGTTCAGGTTCTTATTCGCCCTGAAGCCCTGCGGCTGAGCGCTTCCGGCGATGACGCAGAGGGACATTTTTCCGCAACTGTCTTGGCCGCGCGGATGCTCGGGAGGACAAGTCTGATACATTTATGCCTCCATCAGGAAAACGGGCAGGACGTACATCTGCATTCAAGGATGCCCGGGCGATTCCTGCCGCCTGAAAATACGACATTGTCCATTGCGTTAGACCGAAGTCAGGCCTTTGTGTTTTCAGATTAAGGCCCTATACACATCACGATGTGAGCCGGTTTACTCTGTATTGCGGATTTTCACGGTATCTGCGATTATCGTATCAATTCGGCGCCGTCATGAATTACTGTGACGGAAAAGAACGAAAGGTTAGAGAACATGGGCGCATTTAGTATCTGGCATTGGGTAATCGTGCTTGTCGTCGTTTTGGTATTGTTTGGCGGGAAAGGTAAAATTTCCGGCTTGATGGGCGACTTTGGCAAAGGGCTGAAGTCATTCAAGAAAAATATCAAAGACGAGGGGACTCCCGACGATTCAACGGCGACCCAATCTATCGCATCCGATGACGCGGAGCGCTTGAAAAGCGACCCGACGACGGCTGGAAAAGACCAGGCCGCCAATAGTTGATATGCGTATCCGCGATATAATAAAATCGAAGTAACGATCTATGCTGGACGTCGGATGGCAGGAGCTGTTTATTATCGCGGTCATTACGATCATTGTCGTGGGGCCGAAGGAAATTCCGAAGGTATTGCGGACGGTTACGTCCTGGATGCGGCGCATCAAGGAAATGGCGCGGGAGTTTCAAAACGGCATTGATGATATAGCACGTGAATCCGAACTTGCCGAAATTCGACGGGACCTGGAAGCGTCCGCAAATGTCGGTTTAGACGGAACGCTGGAAAATATCATGGACCCGACAGGGGAAATTTCCAGCGATTTGTATGATCTACAGAAAGCCAGTGAAGACTTGAGCCTTCAACAGGAAGAGATTTCTGCGCGTAAGGCGGAGATCGAGTCCCAACGCGAGGCGCTGGAGCTTGAGGAAGCGGCTGAATACAGTCCGCCTGAAGAAGAAAGCGAGATCACGACTACGGCAGACGCCTCTCCCAAGGACATTCCCGAGGATGAAGCGTCGAAATCCGAGGATGAAACGTCGAAATCTACGAATGCCGTACCTGACAGCGAACAATCCTCCGAGGCAAGGCGGTAGAAATTTATGTCAGATTCCGCCAATGAAGAATCCAAAATGCCCATGCTCGACCATTTGGTGGAGCTGCGCCGGCGTCTGACCTGGTCTGTCATCGCCTTTTTTGTGTTGTTTTTCATATCCTTTTACTTCGCTGCCGCAGTCTTTGATTTTCTGGTTCAGCCGTTGCAGGATTTGTGGCAGGGCGACACTTCGCGACGATTGATTTTTACGGCGCTGCACGAAAAGTTTTTTACGGAAATCAAAATTGCTTTTTTTGTCGCGGCGTTCGTTTCATTTCCAATCGTTTCCAATCAACTCTGGGCATTTGTGGCGCCAGGGCTCTACAAGAATGAAAAGAGGGCGTTTTTACCCTTCCTGATCGCCACGCCTATCCTGTTTTTTATCGGCGGCGCCTTTGTTTATTACCTTGTTCTGCCCGTCGCCTGGGAATTTTTTGCGGGATACGAACAAGCTGGCGGCGACGGTAAACTGGCGATCCAACTGGAACCAAAGGTTGACCAGTATCTGTCTCTGGTCATGCGGTTGATCTTTGCTTTTGGCCTCAGCTTTGAATTACCGGTCGTTCTTACCTTGCTGGCGAAAGTCGGGATTGTGGATGCCGCCTATCTGCGGAAACAACGCCGTTATGCGGTCGTGGTGGCGTTTGTCGCCGCCGCCGTGTTGACTCCGCCCGATCCAATTAGCCAGTTGGGTTTGGCGATTCCCATTATTATTTTGTATGAAATTTCCATTATCTGCGCCGGGTTTGTGGGACGCGCGAAAGAAGCGAAAAATCGGGCCGATGATGACGAGACGGATGATTCCGCCAAAGGGTGAAGATGGACCTCTCCTCAAGGCCGCCGTATAAACGCCAAAATAAATTCTGGGGCGTTCCATGCATGATATAAAACAAGTCCGCGACGCGGCGGGAGAATTCGGCACAGGCTTGAAGCGCAGGGGGCTTGAACCAGCGTCCGCCAATATACTCGCCCTGGATAAAGATAGACGGGGCGCGCAGACGGCGTTGCAGGAAATGCTTCAACGACGCAACGAGGCGTCGCGCCTTGTCGGCGCCGCCAAGAAATCCGGGGGAGACGCCTCCGATTTAATCGCCGAGGTTCAGTCGCTCAAGCAACGTATTGCTGACACGGAAAACCAAGAACGCGCGTTGGCCGCACAACTGACTTCAATTCTGGAATGCCTGCCCAACCTGCCCAGTCCCGATGCGCCAGACGGTGCGGACGAATCGGATAATGTCGAAGTTCGGTTGGTGGGGGAAAAACCCAGCTTTAATTTTGCGCCCAAAGAACATTTTGACCTGGGCGAAAATCTGGGCCTCATGGATTTTGAATATGCGGCTCGGCTGTCCGGATCCCGTTTCGTTGTCCTGAAAGGGGCGCTCGCCCGTATGGAACGGGCTTTGGCGTCCTTCATGCTGGATATACATACCGAAGAGCACGGTTATGCAGAGGTGGCGCCGCCGGTGCTGGTTCGCGAAGAAGCGCTATACAATACGGGGCAGTTGCCAAAGTTCTCCGAAGATTTATTCCGAACGGAGGACGACTACTATCTGATTCCGACTGCGGAAGTGCCCCTGACCAATATTCACGCTGGCCAAATTCTTGACGAATCGGATTTGCCCGTACGCGTGACAGCCTGGACCCCTTGTTTTCGCTCGGAAGCCGGGGCGGCGGGACGCGATACGCGCGGGATGTTGCGCCAGCATCAATTCAATAAGGTCGAGATGGTGAGCTTGACCCATCCGGACCAGTCCGATGCCGAGCTTGAGCGTATGACCGCCTGCGCTGAAGAAATTCTGAAGCGGTTGGGCGTTCATTATCGCGTTATGGCGCTGTGCGCCGGCGATATGGGATTCGGCGCGCGCAAGGCCTATGATATCGAAGCCTGGTTGCCCGGTCAGGACATGTATCGAGAAATTTCCAGCTGTTCCACTTGCGGAGACTTTCAGGCTCGCCGCATGAAAGCGCGCTTTCGTCCGGCGGGATCAAAAGGGAGCCAATTCGTACACACGCTGAACGGTTCCGGTCTGGCGGTCGGGCGCACATTGATTGCCGTTCTGGAAAATTATCAACAGGATGACGGAAGCATCGTCATTCCCGAGGCGCTTCGCCCGTATATGGGGGGAAAGTCGCAAATCGGTCCGACGGCGACGTAGGCGAATGTTTAGACCTCCCGTTAATCTTGATGGTGCGCGCATTCTCGTCACCAATGATGATGGAATTGATGCGCCTGGATTGGCGGTGCTGGAGAAAATTGCTCGAACGTTCAGCGACAATATCTGGGTCGTCGCGCCAGAAACTGAACAAAGCGGCGCCGGGCATTCGTTGACGCTGACGCAGCCCCTGAGGCTCCGGAACATCTCCAACCAACGTTTCGCACTAGACGGTAGCCCCACAGATTGCGTGTTATTCGCGATCTCCAAAATTATGGCGGACCAGAAACCGGACATTATCTTGTCTGGCGTGAACCGCGGCGCAAATGTCGGCGACGACGTCACATATTCCGGAACGGTCGCCGCCGCGATGGAGGGCGCTATTCTAGGCATTGCGTCAATCGCGCTGTCCCAACAAAAAATGACGGATCAGCCTATATGCTGGGATGCTACGGCTGAGCACGGCGCCTCTGTCGTTTGACGTCTCGCGGCGCTGTCCTGGCCGAACGATGTTTTCATGAATGTAAATTTTCCGGACCGAAAAGCTTCGGAGGTTACTGGCGTTCGCGTTGTGGCTCAGGGGCGGCAGGATGCAGGCTACGCGATTCAGGAGCGGATGGATCCGCGTGGCAATGAATATTTCTGGATCGGGCAAGCGGTTCGCAACGGTATTCGTGACGGCGATACCGATTATCAGGCGTTGGAGCGCGGCGAAATCAGCATTACGCCGCTTCATATGGATCTGACCCATAAAAAAACGCTCGATTTGTTCAAGGGGGCGTTTTCGTGACGCTCGCGGCGCAAAAAATCCGGCTCATTCTTGAGTTGCGGCAAGCGGGGATCACCGATACTGAAATCCTGGCTGCCGTAGAAAAGTCGCCACGGGAACTTTTTGTGCCACCGACATTTGGCGACCGCGCTTATGATTCGGTGGCCCTGCCAATTGGTCACGGACAAACGATAAGCCAACCCGTCGTCGTTGCGCGCATGATCGCGGCGCTGGATCTGAACGATCGCATCAAGGTGCTGGAAATCGGGGCGGGCTCTGGATACCAGACCTCAATATTGTCGCATTTATGCCGCCGGGTATATGCTATTGAGCGCCATCGTGATCTGCTGCGCGATGCGCAGGAACGCCTGGATATGCTCAAGCGTTATAACGTCACCGCGGTGGTAGGCGATGGCATGAAGGGGTGGCCGGATCAGGCTCCTTTTGAACGTATCATCGTCAGCGCGGCCGCTGCGGAAGTTCCTGACGCGTTGATAGACCAGTTGGCGGAAGGCGGCGTCATGATTATTCCGATCGGGGATCAGCGACGGGACCAGATGATTACGCGCGTTTCGCGACAGAACGGCGTTATTTCAATGGACGAATTATGGCCCGTGCGGTTTCTCCCGTTGGTGCCGGGGCGCCCTGACGACCGAAAAACGTCGAAAAGAGCCTCTGTATGATGAACGTTTTCGGGGAACAACTCCCATGCTGGTCGATCCGGGGCTTTGTGATTTCGGTCTGCTTGATAACGACCGGATGCCTGAACGTCTTCGTCGATGATCCTGAAAAAATAGTTTTATACGAGAACAAGAATTCTCAATCAGCGACCACAGCTCTAAGTCGCTCATTAAGGCCTGACCCCGCGCCGCAATTCCACATCGTTCGCTCCGGGGACACCGTCTATCAAATCTCTCGTCAGTACGACACGCCAATCCGGTCCATTATCGACCAAAATAGATTGCGCCCCCCTTATGTTTTGAAGAACGGACGCCGTTTGACGCTTCCGCCGCCGCGATACCATACGGTGCGCGAAGGCGATACAATCTACAGTATTTCAAGGCGTTATAACCTGGCGATGAATCGGATTGTGAAGGCGAACAATATTGCGCCGCCCTATCAAATTTTCGCCCGCCAAAAACTGAAGCTATATGGCGCGCCATCGGCACAGAGACGACAAATCCAGTTGGCGACGACGAAAGCCCGCGTTTCAGCGCCGATTCGTCAAAAGGCCTCAGTTCAACGGAAATCTGCAATTGCGTCGCAAAAACAGGCGGGCCGGACCGCCCTGAAGGCGTCGTCAGCGAAAAGACGGCCAATAAGTACGCGTAAACCCGCGCCTCGATCCGGTAAGTTTTTCCTGCTGCCCGTGCGCGGCAGAATAATTTCTGGGTTTGGGGCCAAGCAAAAAGGGTTGCACAATGACGGCGTCAATATTGCGGCGCCGAGTGGAACATCCGTTCGCGCCGCTGAGAATGGCATTGTCGTCTATAGCGGCAATGAACTACTGGGGTATGGCAACATGATACTATTACGCCATGCGGACGGCTTGATGACGGCGTATGGGCACAATCAGAGCGTCCTGGTGCAAAAGGGACAGAAAATTCGTCGCGGTCAGATCATCGCAAAAGTTGGCCGCACCGGCAATGTGTCTGTACCGCAATTACATTTTGAGATTCGTAAAGGGAAAAACGCTGTTGATCCGGCTCGGTTTATCAAGAACCTGTCCTGATAAACCGGGTGGAAAATTAATGCGACCCTAGCGCTCTATTTGAGCGTCACGCCCAGTCGCCCTGCGAGGTCCTGAATATATTGCCAGGCGACGCGGCCAGAGCGCGCGCCTCGCGTCATTGACCATTCGATGGCCTGCGCGCGCCATTCTTCTTCGGTGATATCGAGGCTGTAGTGTTTGATATAGCTTTCAATCATGGCGAAATACGTTTCCTGATTGCTATTGTGGAAACCGAGCCAGAGACCGAATCTATCCGATAGGGAAACTTTTTCCTCGACCGCTTCGGATGGGTTAATCGCCGTTGAACGTTCATTCTCCATCATGTCGCGTGGCATCAGATGCCGCCGGTTGGATGTCGCGTAGAACAGGACATTTTCCGGGCGCCCCTCCAAGCCGCCTTCAAGCACGGCTTTCAGGGATTTATAGCTCGTGTCGTCGCCATCGAAGGACAAATCATCACAGAAAACGATAGTTCGACGCCCTTCCTCACGAATCAGCGCCAATAGCGCCGGCAAGGTCGGGATGTCTTCGCGGTGAATCTCTATAAGAGCGAGAATGCCGGGATTGTCCCGGTTTATCTCGCCGTGAATGGCTTTGACGAGCGAGCTTTTTCCTGAGCCTCTCGCGCCCCACAATAGCGCATTATTCGCTGGCAGACCCTTGGCGAAGTTCCGGGTGTTGTCCAAAAGCGTCTTACATTGGGTCTCGATGCCTTTGAGCAACGACAGATCAAGCCGGTTTACGTTGTGAACAGGTTCGAATCTGTTGTAATCAGCATGCCAGACAAAAGCGTCGGCATCATGCAGGTTGCCGGCCGACGGCGGCGGCGGCGCGAGCCGTTCCAAGCTGTCGGCAATTCGTGTTAAAAGTGCTGTAATATCTTGATCAGTCATGAATCGTCTAATTGGTGATTGAAAGGCGGCGGACCGTATCATAAGTCCTAGTCAGGTCAACGCGGCATTGTCGCAATAATCCGACCGGTTTGATTGCAATTGCGGCTTGGGGAGCTATATTCCGCCAGCTGCGTACGGTCGCGTAGTAACAAAGGAGTGGGTAATGTTTATTTCTGAGGCTTGGGCGCAGGGTGCGGGTGGTGGCGGCGATATGATTACGTCGTTCTTGCCGCTAATATTAATTTTCGCCGTTTTCTATTTTTTGTTAATTCGGCCCCAACAAAAAAAGGCGAAAGCGCATCAGGAAATGATCAGCAACCTGCATCGCGGTGACAAGGTCATCACGGGCGGCGGGGTGCATGGTACGGTCACCAAGGTTCTGAATGACGCTGACCTTATGGTTGAGATCGCCGAAGGCGTCCGCGTTCGGGTTGCCAAAGGAACGGTTTCAGCGTTGATCGATTCTCCAAACGCCAAGCGCGCCAAGTCTTCGGATGGCGCGGGAACGCCAGCGAATGATACGGGAAGTTCATCCGCCGGTGGGTTTATCGGCAAGCTCCTTGGTAAAAAATAGGGCGTAAGCCTAAATCTCCGCTTAAAAGGGCGCTGGCCATGATCAATATCTCAACCCGAAGCCGGGTTATGATTGCACTCGTTTGCGTCCTTGGGGTGCTGTACGCCATTCCAAACTTCTTCAAGGAAAGCACCTTTGAAGGATGGCCGTCATGGCTGCCGGGGCAACAGATCAATCTTGGTCTGGATTTACAGGGCGGGTCGCATCTTCTCTTGGAAATCGGGTCGAAGACCGTAATTCAGGAGCGACTGTCGAGCCTCGAAGATTCGGTTCGCCGCATGCTCCGCTCAAATAAAATTTTGTACAAAGGCTTGGGGGTCTCCAATCAGGCGGTGCGCTTTACACTCCGGGACCCTGCCGGGACTTCGGATGTCCGCTCCAGGCTGAATGATGAATTTCCGGCCACGGGGCTCAATCAGTACGGCGCGCCCTTAAAGGAAATTGTTATCGAGTCGAATGAGAGCGGACAGTTTTCCATCGCCCTCACCGAAGATGCGGTAAACGCGCGTATCGCCAGCGCCGTGGAACAATCCATCGAGATTATCCGACGCCGGATTGATGAAACCGGTACGCGGGAACCAACAATTCAACGCCAGGGAAAAGAACGAATTCTGGTCCAGCTTCCCGGCGTGGATGACCCAGAACGTATCAAGAAGCTGTTGGGAAAAACCGCCAAATTGAATTTCCATCTGGTGGATCAGTCTAATTCCTTGGAGCGCGCCTTGCGAGGGTCGGTGCCGCCAGGGTCAATGCTCGTGCCGTCCAACGATTTGGACGCAGCCGGTCAGCCACAGCAAATTCTGGTGCGCAAGCGAGTTCGCGTCGGTGGCGACCATCTGGTCGACGCCCAGGCGACCTTTCAGGACAATCAGCCTGTCGTCAGCTTTCGGTTTGACACTGTTGGCGGCCGAAAGTTCGGAAAAACCACGCAGGAAAATGTTGGTCAGCTTTTGGCGATCGTACTCGACAACAAAGTCATTAGCGCGCCGCGGGTCAATGAACCCATTCTGGGCGGTAGCGGAATTATCTCCGGGCGGTTCGGGGTGCAGGAAGCTCAGGATCTAGCGCTTTTGCTTCGCGCGGGCGCATTACCCGCGCCGATCACGATACTGGAAGAACGCACGGTAGGCCCCGGGCTTGGACAGGATTCAATCAACGCAGGTCGGATCGCCAGCATCATCGGTATGGTTTTCGTCGTAATCTATATGGTGCTGTCCTACGGTTTGTTTGGCGTCATGGCGAACATCGCCTTGTTCTTCAATATTTCCCTGATTATCGCGTTACTATCAGGTCTTCAGGCGACCCTGACATTGCCGGGTATTGCGGGGATCGTGCTGACTATCGGGATGGCGGTCGACGCCAATGTGCTCATCTTTGAGCGAATACGGGAAGAAACGGCCAATGGTCGGACGCCAATATCAGCGATCGACGCGGGATACCGACGGGCCATTACAACAATTATTGATGCAAATTTGACCACTCTGATCGCAACAGTCCTGCTCTTCGCCTTCGGGTCCGGTCCCATCAAAGGGTTCGCGATTACATTATCCATCGGTATTTTGACGTCGATGTTTACGGCAATAATGGTGACCAGGCTGTTGATTGTGTTGTGGTTACGACGCACCAAACCCAGCAAGCTGCCAATATAGGGGATGACTATGAAGCTTTTAAAACTCGTCCCAGACAACACTGTCGTTAATTTTATCGGCAGGCGTGTTTTGGCGTTTGCGTTGTCAGGGTTTCTCGTCCTGGCGTCGTTTGGTTTGTTCTTCACTCAGGGACTTAATCTGGGCATCGATTTTCTGGGTGGTATTCTCATTGAGATCAAGACTGATGGTCCCGCCGACTTATCAAAGTTGCGATCTCAACTGAACAATCTGGGGCTGGGCGACGTTACGCTGCAGGAATTCGGTACTTCGGATGACGTATTGATCCGGATACAAAAGCAGGATGGCGGCGATAGTGGGCAACAGGCGGCGATTGACGCCGTGAAGTCCGCGCTTGGCGATGGCGTGCTTGAGTATCGGCGCACGGAATTTGTCGGACCAACTGTTGGCGCGGAGCTCCGGGAATCAGCGACCTATGCGCTGCTGGCCGCCATGTTGGCGATTCTGGTCTATGTTTGGTTTCGATTTGAATGGCAATTTGGCATCGGCGCCGTTTTGGCCCTGCTGCACGATGTGATTACGACGATTGGCCTGTTTTCGTTGATACAACTGGAATTCAATCTGGCGACAGTTGCGGCAGTGTTAACGATCGCCGGATATTCCATCAACGACACGGTGGTTGTATATGATCGAGTCCGGGAGAATATGCGGCGATACAAAAAAATGCCGCTGCCGGAACTATTCAACAACTCCTTGAACCAGACGTTGTCCCGTACGGTCATGACCAGTGTGACGACATTACTGGCGTTGTTCGCCTTGTACGCGTTTGGCGGAGAGGTGATCCGAGGTTTCAGTATCGCGTTGATCTGGGGTGTCATTATCGGGACCTATTCGTCAATATCGCTGGCGGTTCCCTTTTTGCTGTATGTCCGTCTGGAACGCGGCAGTTCCAGCGCCAATGAAGACCTGGACAAGATTGAGGCTTCCTAGACGGGCGTGGATATTTCGCCAATCATACCTGGCGACAGGAATGTTATAGAAAGCTATGGGCCTGGGCGTTTTCTGGTTTCTCAGCAACAATATACATCCTCGCTCCTGGTGACGCCCTCGTGGATCAGCCTCTGGAATGTCCAGTCTTATGCAGACATAACGCTGGAATCGCTCTTTCGGGTGACCGAAACGAAAGGTGAAATTGAGGTGCTTCTGATTGGCGCCGGCGAACGAATGCAGCCACCTTCGTCAAAACTTCATATCGCATTACGGGAGGCTGGAATTTCCGTTGATGTGATGGATACCGGAGCGGCGTGCCGCACCTATAACCTCTTGATGGGGGATGGCCGCCGTGTGGCGGCGGCCTTGGTTGCGTTGCCTTAACGCCACGCAAAAAAAAACGGAGCTATGAAAATAGCCCCGTTTTTATCGTCGGTCGTCTTCGTATTGTTAAGAAACGTTGTACAAGCCCTGCGCCGCAATCATGGCGAAAAGCATCGGGAACGAAAGTAAGGTGTTGGTGCGTGAAAAGAGCATTGCGGTACGTGCGGCGGCCGCTTTTTCCTCGGCCTCTGCATCCACGATCCCCAGTGCAATTTTTTGGTTTGGCCAAATAATGAACCAGACGTTGAACCACATAACTATACCAAACCACATGCCAATTCCGAGCATGCGATGGCCTGCAGTTCCATCTTCCATAAGTCCAAGCGATAAGACTTCAACGATGTAACCATTCATCGTCGCCAGCATCAGGCCTGTCGCGATAGTGCCCATCGCCGCCCAGCGAAACCACCATAAAGCGGCTGGCGCGATTACTTTGCTAATGGCTGGTTTTTGTTCATCCGGAATCTTCGGCATATTCGGTATCTGAACAAAGTTGAAATACCAAAGTATTCCGATCCACATTACGCCGCAAATTACATGCAGCCATCGGAACAAAAATTTACCAAAGGCCATTCCATCATAATCGCCGTACAGGTAATACATTGCAAAAAGTAGCAACGTGACGATAAATCCGGCGATAACTGTTTTTTTCAGGTCAGATAAAATAGACGACATGTTTCCCCTCCTTCTATACTGTCCGCACAAAGGTATCGCCGAAAAATGCAGACGATACTGCAAGAACTATGATCGCCTACTTGAATTTTGTATAGTTTAAATATTATCCGTTATTTTACTTGGCGTTTACTTGTCTTGTAGAGGCCCTGTCAGGGTTCCGAAAAAAAATAAAAAAAGTACGCTCGCTGTTACGGGATAATCCTCATTATTAACCATTTGCGTAGATCGGGTATTTTGAAAAGTATCGTAGTTTCGGATAATTATCCGGTTTTGTCCCGTTTGAGTGAATATGACGAATCGTAAACTTAGCTATTGTGCGGAGCAGGTTCGGGAGAATGATTCTGACCGTTTTCTAACCGTCCTTTTCGCACCCAGCGGTGTGCGAAACGCTCTGTTTGCGCTGTACGCCTTTAATCTGGAAATCGCAAAAATCCACGAATCAGCTCGCGAACCCATGTTGGCGGATATTCGGTTTCAATGGTGGCGGGACGCTATAACGCAGATATATGCAGGTCAGCCGACACGCCATCCGGTGGTTCAGGCGCTGCAGGAATCTGTTCAGGACCATGCCCTGCCTCGGGCGTTTCTCGAAGATCTTCTGGATGCGCGCACGCGAAATATTGCGGTCGACCGACCGCAAACCTATGAAGACCTTGTACAGTATTCCCAATCCATAAACGCCCCGCTCATATCGATGGCGCTGGCGCTATTGGGGGCGGAAGAGGGCGCCTTTCACGGGGCTGTCTCTAATGCGGCAACCGCTTGGGGGCTGACAGAATTATTGCGCGCCTTGCCAAGGCATTTAAGGGCTCGCCGAAACTTCCTTCCCGTCGAAATGATGGCGATGTTTGACGTCGTTGCTCAAGATATCGGCGAGCTTCGACCGTCTCCCGAGGTATCGAACCTGATTCGGCGCATTTGCGAGGATGTGGAAAATAGGGCGATTGAAGCGAGGCGAGATTTCGCGTCGGCAGGTCGCCAATTTCTGTCGCCAATGCTCCTCGCGCCCTTGTCGCAACAATACAAAAGGGTGTTCGGGCGGGCGGGCTTCGATCCGTTTCATTCAGGGTTTACAGAGAAACCCGCACTGCGGGGATGGAATCTCGCCTATCGCTCAATGATCGGTCGACTCTAGATTGGCGTATCCTGTTGCGCTGAAACAACTTCATTTGCGGCAAGCCATGTTCCAAACGCTTCTCGAGCACGTGTTGTATGGGCTAGCTTTCTGTCTTTACCCTTCAGCTTTTTACGTTTGCCGTCCGTCTGGGGAGGCGAGGGTAGGAGGGGAAATAAACCGAAATTAATATTCATGGGCTGAAACGTCTTTGCGTCAGCGCCGCCGGTGATATGGGTCAGAAGAGCGCCCATCGCCGTCGTGCCGGGCGGTGAGGTCATCGTCTCGCCCAATTGTTCCGCCGCTGCAAACCGGCCGGCGAGTAATCCCATCGCCGCAGATTCCACATAACCTTCAACGCCGGTAATTTGGCCGGCGAACCGGAGGCGTGGCGCCGCACGCAAACATAATCGATCGTCCAGCACCTTTGGACTATTCAGAAAAGTGTTTCGATGCAGCCCGCCCAGCCGGGCGAACTCGGCATTTTTAAGGGCGGGGATCATCTTGAAGACTTTGGTTTGCTCCCCATGACGAAGTTTGGTCTGGAAGCCGACGATATTGTAGAGCGTGCCGAGAGCGTTATCCTGACGAAGCTGAATAACGGCGTGGGGTTTAGCCTCCGCGTGTGGATTTGTGAGACCCACGGGCTTCATTGGGCCGTAGCGCGGCGTATCCAGGCCGCGGGCCGCCATAACTTCAATGGGCAGACATCCTTCAAAATAAGGCGTTTTTCCTTCCCATTCATGGAAATCGACCTTTGCGGCGGCCAGGAGGGCATCAATAAAGGCGATATATTCAGCCTCGTTCAAGGCGCAGTTGATGTAGTCTGATCCGTCGCCTTTATCGTATCGCGACTGAAACCACGCCTCGCTGAAATCAATGGACTCTTTGTAGACGATAGGTGCGATGGCGTCGAAAAAAGCGAGCGATTCTTCGCCAGCGATCTCTGAAATAGCGCTGGCGAGCCCCGGCGAGGTCAAGGGGCCCGTGGCGACAATGACCGAACCCCAGTCTTCCGGCGGCAGACCCGTTACTTCGCTGCGATCGATGGTGACCAAAGGTTCATTTTCCAATGTCTCCGTAACGCGTTGGGAAAACTGTTCCCGGTCAACCGCCAAAGCGCCGCCCGCGGGCACTTTGCATTCATCGGCTATGGACAAAATCAGGGAACCCGCGCGTCTGAGTTCGTCATGTAACAGACCGACGGCATTTTGATCGGCGTCGTCGGATCGAAACGAATTGGAACAGACCAGTTCCGCCAGCTGATCGCTGACATGTGCGTCTGTTCTGCGCGTTGGGCGCATTTCATGTAAAACGACAGGGAGACCGCGCCGCGTAATTTGCCAAGTTGCTTCAGAACCAGCGAGACCGCCACCAATAACGTGAATTTTTTGCATGTGATTTTTAAACCAAACTGTAGAGATGTTTAAATCAGGACGCTTTTCGGCGCGTCGTCGTTGCAGACAAATAGGGGGCGAGAAACTGGCCCGTATAACTTTCAGCGACTTGCACTATTTCCTCTGGCGTTCCGCTTGCGACGATGCGCCCGCCACCGTCTCCGCCGTTCGGGCCAAGGTCGAGTATATAATCCGCCGTTTTGAGAACTTCCAGATTGTGTTCGATGACGACGATGGTGTTTCCCGCATCGACAAGCGCTTGCAAGACTTCAAGGAGCTTTCGAACATCCTCGAAATGAAGCCCTGTGGTGGGTTCGTCCAGAATATACAGCGTACGACCGGTTGCGCGTCGCGATAATTCTTTCGCCAGTTTTACGCGCTGCGCCTCTCCACCGGATAAGGTCGTCGCCTGTTGGCCTACCTTGATATAACCAAGCCCCACGCGTTGGAGGGTGACAAACTTGTCCCGGATTGACGGAACCGCACTAAAAAATCCTGCGGCGTCGTCGACCGTCATGTCCAGAACGTCGGCGATGGATTTTTCCTTGAAGGTGACCTCCAGTGTTTCCCGATTGTACCGACTTCCTTTGCAGACATCGCATCGAACATAAATGTCAGGCAGAAAATGCATCTCGATCTTTATGACGCCGTCGCCCTGACAGGCTTCGCAGCGGCCGCCTTTGACGTTGAAGGAAAACCGACCTGGCGCATAGCCACGCGCACGCGATTCGGGCAATCCAGCGAACCATTCTCGAATTGGCGTGAACGCGCCGGTATAGGTTGCAGGGTTTGAGCGAGGCGTACGACCGATGGGCGATTGATCAATATCGATGATCTTGTCCAGAAGTTCCACGCCTTCCAGCGAATCGTGCCGTCCGGGATGGGCGCGGGCGTTGTTGAGCCACCGCGCCAGGCCTTTGTACAAGGTGTCGATAATCAGGGTCGATTTACCGCTTCCTGAAACGCCTGAAATGCAGGTAAACGTTCCAAGCGGAATTTCGGCGTTTACATTTTTCAGATTATTCGACGACGCCCCTTTTATGCGAATATAGTTTTTCTTTGACGCTTTGCGTCGACGGGTCGGCACAGCGATATTACGCCGTCCCGTCAAATATTGCGCAGTGAGGCTTTCGGTGGACTTCATAACCTCATCCGGCGTTCCCGATGCAATGACGGACCCGCCAAGGGTGCCCGCGCCCAGACCCATATCGATCAAATAGTCGGCGCTCAAAATTGCGTCTGCGTCGTGCTCGACGACGATAACCGTATTGCCAAGGTCCCGTAATCTCTTAAGCGTTTTCAGCAAACGCTCATTGTCGCGCTGGTGTAACCCGATGGACGGCTCATCCAGGACATACAACACGCCGGTCAATCCGGATCCAATTTGCGAGGCCAGTCGAATACGTTGGCTCTCGCCGCCAGAAAGCGTGGCGGAGGATCTGCTCAAGGTTAGATATTCCAGTCCAACATTCACGAGAAACGACAGGCGTTCGTTGATTTCCTTTAGAATTCGGTGCCCGATTTCCAGTTGCTGCTCGGTCAGCTTTGCGGGTAGAGCTTCAAACCATGCATGGGCCGCTGTAATCGACATATTGGCGATTTCAGCAATGTGACAGCCCGCAATTTTTACGGCCAAAGATTCAGGTTTCAGACGCGCGCCATGACAGGTGCCGCAATCGCGCGACGTTTGAAATTTCCCAAGATCGTCACGAAGCCATTTGCTGTCCGTTTCCCGCCAGCGTCTTGTAAGGTTTGGCAATACGCCTTCGAACGCCTTGTTTGTTTCATACACGCGCAACCCGTCATCATAGGTCATCTTGACCTTGGTTTTGCCCGCGCCATACAAAATTCCCTTTCGCACCTTCTGAGGCAGATCTTTAAAGGGCGTACTCATCGACACGTCGAAATGTTTGGCGAGACTTTCCAACGTTTGTTGATAGTAAGGCGATGTCGTGCTGGTCCAGGGCGCTATTGCGCCTTTCG
>JAESSL010000330.1 GCA_016764135.1 Alphaproteobacteria bacterium | reverse complement strand
TCCAGTGGCGGCAATTGGGGAACTGGATGACAAGCCTATAAAGGCCGTGCGTTTGATGGGGGAAGACTTGGTTCTTTTTCGCAGTGAGAATGGCACATATGGCCTGATTGATCGGCAGTGCCCGCATCGCCGTGCGGACATGTTATATGGTATCGTCGAGGAAGATGGCATCAGATGCAGCTATCATGGCTGGTGCTTTAACGAGAAGGGCCGATGTATTGATCAGCCTTTCGAAGATATTGTCAGTGGGCGGACAACTTTTCGCGATAAAATTAAAATCACAGCATATAAGATTGAGGCGAAGGCCGGAATGTTGTGGGCTTATATGGGACCTGAACCGGCGCCGTTGGTGCCGAACTGGGAGCCATTTACATGGGAAAATGGATTTACGCAGGTTGTTTTGGCGGATATTCCCTGTAACTGGTTCCAGTGTCAGGAGAATAGCTGTGATCCGGTTCATTTCGAATGGATGCACCGCAATTGGACCTCTCGTTTATCCGGAAACGGAGAATATGGTCCTACGCATCTGGAATTGAATTTCACTGAATTTGAATTTGGTCATACCTATCACCGTGTCCGTGAGGATACAGATAAATCAAGTGAACATTGGACCGTTGGGGCCACGGCATTATGGCCGAATGGCTTTTTTCTGGGGGATCATATTGAATGGCGGGTTCCCGTTGATGATGAAAATACTCTAAGCATCATATGGATGTTTCATCGGATACCAACAGAAAAAGAACCTTACAATCAAAAGCGGGTGCCTTGGTGGAAAGGGCCGATTAAAGATGAGAATGGCACATGGATTACCAGCCATGTGATGAATCAGGATATCGTTGCCTGGACGGGGCAGGGTACGATCTCGGATCGGACAAAAGAGCATCTTGGAAAGAGTGATCGCGGCATTATCATGATGCGCCGTTCTTTTGAGGAAAATATGAAACTCGTCGAAGCGGGCGAGGGCGATCCGAAAGGATTGGTGCGAGATGAAGCGCGCAATTCTTGTATTGAAATGCCCATTAAACATCGGGAGCTTTTCACCACGTCGATGACGTTGGAGGAAAGCCGCGCTCACGGAAAAACATTGTCCTATAATCTTAATATGACGGAATTTCAGCATCAGTCAGGCCAGCCGGAAGAGGTCAAACGGGAATATCAAATCGCGATGGGCATGATTGACGACGACGCGACAGAAACAATTTAGCCGGATTTTTCGGCATATCATCAGGGTAATATTATCAGGGCCAATACCAAGGTCGAAATCAGGGAAAGGTTATAATAATGAAATTAGGAACAATCAGGTTGGACGGGCGTCCAACGGTCATAGCACGTGTGGGAGAAAATAAGGCGGTTGTGCTGTCTTACCCATGGATGGAAGATTTGATCGAAGCCGGAAACGCTGGTCTGGATGCTGCAGCCGATGCCATTTCACTGGCGCAGGCAGGAAAATTACCGGTTATCGACCTGAACAGTAATACCGACTGGATGGCTCCAAACCCCAAGCCGTCCAAAATATTGGGCTGTGCGGTGAATAATAATAATCTGAACAGCAAAGCCTATCGGCCAATGACGGCACCGATGTTCTTCATCAAAGGGCGGTCGGCTTTGACCGGACATAACAAAACTATTGATATTTTAAAGGACCATGGGCAATCGATCCCGGAACCGGAACCGGTTGTGGTGTTCAGTAAAAAAGCCAAAAATATCGATCCGGCAGATGCGCTGGATTATATTTTTGGCTATACATTGACCAACGATGTGACGGCCAGTGGTGTAAAATTCAGTCAGGATGCCATTGCGCTCAAGCAATCACCGGATTTGATCAAGCCACATCATATGGCATGGCGGGAAAGAATGGGCGAGGATGATACCTATCTTTATTTTATCTATCATGCAAAATCCAAAGGGGCGGATACATTTGCCGCCATGGGACCGTGGTTGACCACAAAGGACGAGATTCCCAATCCCAATAAATTGAGAATGCGGGGCTATATAGACGGTGAATGTTATGCCGATGACAGTACGGAAAATTATTTCTTTTCTGTTGAACGGGTTATTTCCGAAGCCACCAAATGGTTCACAATGGAACTGGGGGACTGTATCCATACCGGGACCGCATCCAAAGGCACGGAAAAATTTCCGCGCGGCAATGTGGGAACCTATCTGGGCCTCTATGATGGGAAGCTGACAGATGTGGAAGTGGAAGGGCTTGGCCGTCTTTCCAACGAAATCAACATTGAAAAATAAACATATATTTATGCCCTGCAATCATACCGGGGCAAGGAGTGATCCACATGCCTGTAATTGATGTACATACCCATATGCTTGGTCAGGAATGGCTTAACCTTTTGCGTGAACACGGTGCGCCGAAATATGAAGTGAAAGATACGAAGGCGGGGCAGGAGACAGTATTCATGCATGGTTCGCCTTTCATGACCCTGCTGCCGGAAATGCTTGATTTTGATCTTAGAATTAAAAATATGGATAAGGCGGGGGTCGATCTTGCCGTTGTATCGCTGACCTGTCCCAGTGCTTATTGGGGCGGGGAAGAGATCAGCGCTCAGGCCGCGTCCATCATGAATGGGGTTATGATGGAACAGCAGGACCGTTATCCGGACCGTTTGCGCTGGTTTGCAACATTGCCGTGGCAATATGCCGATAGGGCGGTGGCGGAACTTGATAAAGCCGTTAAAGCAGGGGCTGCCGGGGTATTCGTTACGGCGAATATTGATGAAAGAAGCCTGACGGCGGAAGAGTTCAAACCCATATGGGATGCCATCGACCGTTATGCCTTACCGGTATTGGTCCATCCAACGGCACCGCAGGGGGCGAAGCAGATGGAAATGGACGAATATGGATTAATCCCGCCCATTGGGTTTATGTTTGATACGACTTTGGCCATTTCCCGCATGATATTTGACGGCTTTCTTGACCGTTATCAGCGCCTGAGCATCATTGCGTCTCATGGGGGCGGTGCCTTGCCCTATCTGGCGGGGCGGCTTGACCGTTGTCACGAATGCATTCCGGCCTGTTCAGAAAATATTTCGGAACCGCCGAGCCATTACCTTCGTAAGATTTATTATGATACTGTGGTTTATGAACAGGGCGCGCTGGACTTATGTATTGAAGTCGCGGGCGGTCCTGACCGGGTGATGTATGGCTCGGACTATCCTCATAATATTGGTGATATGGCGGGATGTTTGGCGCGGGTCAATAATCTCGACAGTCAAACAGCAAGCCGGATCAAGGGCACAACGGCAGAGCGTCTGTTCGGTCTTTAACATGTAATCGAAGGGCGGGAATAAAAATGTCGCAACATCATTTTATCATTGATGGTAAAAAAGTTGAAGGCCGGGGAAGTTTTGGGGTCATTAATCCAGCAACGGAAGAAGAATTTGCGGAATGTGCCATGGCAACACCGGAAGACCTTGATCATGCGGTTGCGGCCGCAAGGCGGGCTTTTCCGTCATGGGCCACGACCCCGATTGAAGAACGGGCGCGGCTTGTGGAAGAAATCGCTGATGCCATTGAAGCGGACAAGGAAGATCTGGCAAAACTGCTGTCTATGGAACAGGGCAAACCAGCCCATTCGGGCGCAGTGGGTGAAATTGGTGGGGCACTGGCTTGGGCGCGGGCTACGGCAAAGTTGCGGCCTCTGGTAGACATCATTCAGGATGATGAGGTGGCCCGTATAGAGGTCCACCGCAAACCCCTTGGGGTTGTGGGTTCGATCACCCCGTGGAACCATCCGGTGATGATCGCCATTTGGCATATCATGCCCGCCCTTGTTGCGGGCAATTGCGTTGTGGTGAAACCCTCATCTCTCACCCCGCTCAGTACATTGCGCATAGTGGAAATTGCCAACGGTATTTTGCCGCCCGGTGTGCTGAATTCTGTGGCGGGAGAAGGCGGACTGGGCCGGGCCATATCGGGC
>JAESSL010000329.1 GCA_016764135.1 Alphaproteobacteria bacterium | reverse complement strand
TATATCGCCAGGGGCAACGCCCGGGCGGCGCGCGGCGACGCCGAAATATTCGCAGACCAGTTGACCGCCTATTACCGAAACGGGACGACACCCGCCAGTGCGGGTAAAGATGGCGAAGGCGCGGGTCGACAAAACAAGGGCGGCCAAAACGACGGCGGCCAGACCATTTTCAGGGTCGATGCGGACGGCAATGTCCGCGTTGTCTCCAACAACAACAAAGCATACGGCGACAAGGCGGTGTATCACGTTGATCAGGCGGTTTTCGTACTGGTCGGGCAATCCTTACGCCTGATCACCGAGCGCGCCAAAATAACCGCGCGCGACAGTCTGGAATATTGGGAAAACCGAAATTTGGCCGTTGCGCGCGGCGGCGCCATTGCGATCAGCGGCGAAAGCCGAATCAAGGCGGATATTCTAACGGCCCATATCGCGGCGTCCGGTCAGGGCGACATCGAACAGATTGACGCCTTTGGAAACGTTGTTATTTCAACGCGTAATGTCATCGCGCAAGGCGCAGAAGGTGTGTATAATCCAGCAACGTCAATTGCGACGCTCTGCGGCGGCGTCAAAATCACCAGAGGCGGCAACCAACTGAATGGCGAATGCGCAGAGGTGAATCTGAAGTCAGGGAAAAGCCGTTTGATCGGCGGTCGATCGCGCGTTAAAGGATTGTTGACGCCGCGAAAGTAAACTACGGTTTTAGCGTTAGTGAAGAGTAGGATTTTTGTGCCGGAAGACAATAACATCGACAAAAACCTCGATGCCGAGAAAAACCTGACAGCGGGCGTCGCATGGTCCGGCGACCGAATTTTGACGGACTCGATTTCCAGAGCCTCCGATAGCGAGGCCAGCAGCGGCGGGACCGATAATGGCCCCAAGCTGATTGCGGAAAATGCCGGTCTCGTTGTTCAGAACATCGGGAAATCGTTTAAAAAACGGCCGGTTTTACGCGATGTCAGCATGCAGATTCGGCGCGGAGAGGTCATTGGCCTGCTGGGCCCGAATGGCGCCGGCAAAACGACCTGCTTTTATATCATCACCGGGCTCATCGCGCCCGATTATGGCGTCGTCAGCATTGATGGTCGGGACGTCACGGATCTTCCCATGTATCGACGCGCCCATCTTGGCGTCGGGTACTTACCGCAGGAGGCGTCGATTTTTCGCGGCCTGACGGTCGAAAACAATATTCGCGCCGTCCTGGAAGTTGTTGAAAAGGATCGTGAGAAACGTGAGGCGGCGCTTGATGCGCTGCTCGCCGAATTCTCCATTACGCATTTGCGACGAACGCCCTCCATCGCGCTTTCCGGCGGTGAAAGAAGGCGCGTTGAAATCGCGCGGGCGCTGGCGTCCCAACCAGCCTTTATTTTACTCGACGAACCGCTCGCGGGGATCGATCCAATAGCGGTCCATGAAATTCGGGAACTGGTTTTCCAATTAAAAGACAGAGGCATTGGCGTTTTGATAACGGACCATAATGTCCGTGAAACCTTGGGTCTGGTGGATCGCGCGTATATTCTGCATGATGGGCGGGTGTTGATGGAGGGTGCGCCTGACGAGATCGTCGACCATGATGAAGTTCGGAGGGTTTATTTAGGAGAACGGTTTAGCCTTTAAAAACAGGCGCATATAGCCCAGCCCCTGCGGCTGTAATCCCGCATGCGCTTAATGGCTTTAAACACGTTTTTCATATTTTCACGCCATGGCACTTACACCGCGACTAGACCTCCGCCAAAGTCAAACGCTCGTTATGACGCCGCAATTGCAGCAGGCGATCAAGCTCCTGCAATTGTCGAATATGGAATTGGCTGATTACGACGAAACCGAGCTGGCGGAAAACCCGCTTTTGGAATGGGACGAAGGCCAGTCAGACAACCAGCGTGAATCAGACCGGGACGGCGATAGCCCTGACAAAGGGCCGCGCGAGCAAGCCGAAAGTCCGGATACAGCGCAAATGACCAACTCGGAAACGCTTCCGGGAGACGGCGATTCCCCTCTGGATACGAACTATGACAATGTTTACGACGGTGACGGCATTGTCGATGTTGGCGCGCCGGCGCCAATGGCCTTCGCCGATGGTCGAGACGGCCGCGGCGGACGGCGCGACTTCGCCGATTCTAGTAATGATTTTGATGCGACGATCACCCGGGAAAAATCACTTCGGGAACATTTGAATGACCAGCTTACTGTAGAACTGGATGAACCGGTCGAAAGATTGGTGGGCGGTTATCTCATCGACTTGCTCGATGATTCAGGTTGGCTGACAACGGACCTCGATGAGGTCGCGGCGACCTTGAATTGCGAAATCGATCTATTGTTGCGCGTACTCGACGTCCTGCAGGAATTTGATCCACCGGGCGTTTTTGCCCGCAATCTGGGTGAATGTCTAGCGCTGCAATTGCGAGAACTCGACCGGCTGGACCCATTGATGCAGGGATTTCTGGATAATCTGGAACTCCTGGCGAAAAGCGACCTCGACGGCCTGATGAAGGCCTGCGGCGCAGACGCGGATGATTTGGCGCAGATGATCGTGGAAATTCGCGAACTGAACCCGAAACCGGCATCGCTGTTCGATCACGAAGTGGCGCAAACCGTAACGCCGGATATTCTGATGAGAGCCGGATCGGATGGCGACTGGATTCTTGAACTCAATCCGGAAACCCTGCCCCGCGTTATCGTCAACAACGAGTATTATGCGCGCGTGAACGCCAATACCCGGTCAAAGGATGAAAAAGAATACGTGACGGACCGCTTTCAGTCCGCCAGCTGGCTGGTGAAATCTCTCGATCAGCGCGCCAACACCATTTTAAAGGTAGCGAGTGAAATCGTTCGCCAGCAAGACGCTTTTTTTCGACAAGGCGTCGAGTATTTGAGACCCCTGGTTTTGCGGGACATCGCAGAAGCCATTGAAATGCACGAAAGCACGGTCAGTCGGGTCACGACGAATAAATATATTATGACGCCGCGCGGAATATTCGTGCTCAAGTATTTTTTCACTTCGGCAATCGCAAAAGTGGGCGGCGGCGAGGCGCACTCGGCCGAGACCGTTCGGTTCAAAATCAAGGCCTTGATCAATGGGGAAACGCGCGACAATATTTTTTCGGATGATCGCATCGTCGAAATACTTCGCGAAGATGGCATCGAAATCGCCCGTCGCACTGTCGCAAAGTACCGCGACACCCTGAAAATACCCTCTTCCGTGTTGCGGCGTCGGCAAAAAGCAGCCGCCTTTTAGAATTTCTGGCCGCCCGGCGTACTTTAACTGTCGCGCCATCCTCCGCAGAAATTGATCTGGTGCAAGCCTTGGCTGTATTGACTCATCACTGACGCATCATTATGTTCCCGCCTCTTGCTAAGGGGACTCTGGAGTCGGGGCCGTTTGCAACAATCGCATCAACACGGAAATGATAATAAATGCAGCTCTCCATTAAGGGGAAGCAGCTGGACATTGGCGCGGCGCTCCGCGGCCATGTCGAAGACTTGCTTCCGCCCGCCATCACAAAATATTTTGAAAATCCCACCAGTGCGCAGGTTACCTTCGCCAAAGAGGGAAAAACCTTCCGCGCGGACATCG
>JAESSL010000328.1 GCA_016764135.1 Alphaproteobacteria bacterium | reverse complement strand
TCGTCGCGGCGGGCGTCGCGGTGTTCACCTACGGATTTCGGGAAAATTCAACCCGCATATCCTGACCCATCAAACCGAAAAGTATTTCGCCTGCTTGTGCAACACGACAAGCGCGCTGGTGGATTGCTCCGGGTGTAGCTGGAACTCGTCGGACATTTCAACGCCGATCCGGTCCGCGTCCAGCAAGGACAGGATTTGCGTCTGATCCTCCAGATTCGGGCACGCCGGATAGCCAAAAGAATAGCGGCTGCCCCGATACTCCTGTTGCAGCATCTTTTCCATATTGCGCGATTCTTCAGGCGCAAAGCCCAGCTCGGCGCGGATGCGTTTGTGGACGTATTCGGCCATAGCTTCGGCCATTTCCACGCCCAGGCCATGCAGATACAGATAATCCTGATAGCGGTCGTCGCCAAACCAGTCGCGCGCCCGTTCGGAGGCCTGTTGGCCCATCGTCACAACCTGAAGCGCAACCACGTCGCGGCGGTCCGGGCCATCGGCAATATCGCGCACAAAATCGGCGACGCATCGACGATCGCCCTTGGCCTGTCGTGGCAGGGAAAAGCGCGCGCATTCGCTGATTCCATCTTCCTCGAAGAGGACAAGGTCGTTGCCGTCTCCCGCCGCTTTCCAATAGCCATAAGACGCTTGGGGAATCAGGATGTCCTGCTCCACGACGATATCCACCATGCGGTTCATAATGGGCCGCAATTCTTGCTTGGCCCAAACCATATATTCACTCAGGCTGCGGCCGTCCTTTCGATAACCCCATTGGAACTGATAGAGCATGCGCTCGTTCACAAACGGCGTTAAAGCGGCGACCGGCGCCCGAGCAATGACCCGCGGCCCCCAAAATGGCGGAACCGGCGTCTCCTCGCCAGAATCGAGATCGCGGCGCCGCTGTGTCGCAAAGACGGGATCGGCCTGTTCGGGCGTTTCGGCGCGGGCGGCCTGGCCCAGTGTTTTCTTTGAATTCGAGGGTCGCGACGCGCGTTTTTCCGTCGCGTCCGCAATATGCGCGTCAAATTCGTTATCGACGATCTTATTCATCAACCCGAGACCATCAAACGCATCGCGGGCGTAAGCCACGCGTCCACAGGCGTAGGTCTGAACGCAATCTTCTTCAACATAGGCGCGCGTCAACGCGGCGCCGCCGAGAATCACCGGTACCTCTAGGCCTTCGCGGCTCATTTCCTCCAGATTTTCCCGCATCACCACGGTCGACTTCACCAACAAACCGGACAGGCCGATAGCGTCCGCCTTGTGTTCGATGGCGGCGGCCAGAATATTGGCGATGGGTTGCTTGATGCCCAGATTGACGACGTTGAACCCGTTATTCGTCAGGATAATATCGACCAGATTTTTGCCGATATCATGCACATCGCCTTTCACGGTCGCCAGAACGATCGTGCCTTTGGTCTGGCCTTCCAACCGCTCCATATGGGGCTCAAGGTGTTTGACCGCCGCCTTCATGGTCTCGGCGGATTGCAGCACAAAAGGCAGTTGCATCTTGCCCGCGCCAAAGAGTTCGCCGACCACCTTCATGCCGTCCAGCAAGTAGGAATTGACGATTGTCAGCGGCGGCGTATCCACCATGGCTTCCTCAAGGTCGTCTTCCAACCCCTGCCGGTCGCCATCGATGATGCGTTGCGACAAACGCTCTGTGACGTTCTCGGAACGTGGTTTTTCTTCGTCCTTGTCCGCCTTTCGGCCGTCGAACAACGCCATGTATTCGATCAGCGGATCATAATCCTCTGTGCTGCGGTCAAAGATAAGGTCTTCGGCGATCTGAACTTCGCGTTCGGGAATCGCATGCAAGGGCAAGATACGGCTGACATGCATGATGGCGCCGTTCATGCCGCGCCGTTGCGCGTGATCCAGAAAGACCGAGTTCAAAACATGACGCGCCGCCGCGTTCAGGCCGAAGGAAATGTTGGAAAGACCCAGAATAATCTGACACTCGGGCATATCCTTGGAGATGGCCTCGATGGCGTCCAACGTATGCATGCCCAGCTTGCGGTCATCCACGTTGCCGGTGCAAATGGTGAAGGTCAGCGGATCGAACAATAGATCAGACGGCGGCAGGCCGTGCTCGTTCACGGCGTAATCATACAAACGCCGGGCGATGCGCAACTTTTCTTCGGCGGTTTTGGCCATGCCCTCTTCGTCGATTGTCAGCGCAATGACGCCCGCGCCAAATTTGCGCGCCAGCTCCAGCCGCGCCTGGGCCGGCGCCTCGCCATCCTCAAAGTTGATGGAATTAATGATCGCCTTGCCGCCATAGAGCCGCAGCGACGCCGCCAGCACCGGCAATTCGGTTGAATCAATCACCAGCGGCGCATTGACCGCACCGCGCATATTCGACACCAGCGCCGACATCTCCGATAACTCATCGCGCCCGACAAAGGCGGCGCAAACGTCGATGGCGTGACTGCCTTCGCGCACCTGATCGCGACCCATTTCAACGCAGGCGTCCCAATCTTCAGCCTCCTGAAATTGGCGAAACTTCTTGCTGCCATTCGCGTTGCAGCGCTCGCCGATGGACAACACCGCGTTTTCCTGACGATAGGGCGTTGCGCTATAGAGCGACGCAATGGACGGAACCCAGTCCGGATTGCGCGGCTTGGGGGCTGGTCGATATCCGTCCTCCGCCAGATCGCGCAACATGGCGTCCAACGCCTGAATATGGGGAATATCGGTGCCGCAACAGCCGCCAATCAGATTGACCCCGTCCTCGTTGACGAACCGACGCAGCCAATCCGACATTTCCTGCGCCTGCAACGGATAAAAAGGCGCGCCGTCGACCAGCTCGGGCAGGCCTGCATTGGGTTGCAGCGTAATCAGTTTGGGCCAGTTCTCGCCCAGCCATTTAACATGCTCCGCCATTTCCTGCGGCCCGGTGGCGCAGTTGAGGCCCAGCGAATCGATGTCCAGCGCATCAATCGCCACCGCCGCCGCCGCGATATCGGCGCCAACCAGAAGCGTCCCCGTCGTCTCGACTGTCACCTGAACCATGATCGGCGTTTTCGGCGCATCGCTTCCCAGTTCGGCAATCGCCAGCTTGACGCCATTGACCGCCGCCTTGATTTGTAGCGGATCCTGACAGGTTTCGATCAAAAAAGCGTCAACGCCGCCCGCCAGCAATCCGGTCGCCTGAACCTGCAACGCCGCTTCCAGCTCGTCATAGCCGATATGCCCCAAGCTGGGCAGTCTTGTGCCGGGGCCAATCGCGCCCAAAACAAACCGTTCGCGTTCCTCGCCCGGCGCATCGACCACAGCGTCAATCGCGGCGTGCGCCAGTTCTCCGGCGATTTTATTGATCTCGAACGCTCGGTCCTCAAGGTCAAATTCCGCGAGGGTGATCGGAGAACCGCCAAAACTGTTGGTCTGAATACAATCCGACCCCGCCGCCAGGTAACCAGCGTGAATATCCTGGATGAGATCCGGTCGCGAGAGATTCAGGACCTCGGTGCAGTTTTCCGCGCCCCGATAATCCTTTTCAACGTCGAGGTCGATCGCCTGAACGCGACTACCAACGGCGCCGTCACACAACAGGACGCGCTCGCCCAAAGCTTTCAGAAAGCGACTCATGCGCCCGCCCCCTCATTCGGTTTCAAATTTTTCGGCCGCAATCCAAGGCGCCAGCAAATGGCGTAGCTCAGATCGGCGCGATTAAGCGTGTAGAAATGGAAATCATCAACGCCCTCGGCCTGCAAGGCGCGGCACTGGTCGACGGCGGTCGACAGGGCGATCATTTTTCGGGTTTCCGGGTCCTCGTCCAGGCCATGGAACAGCGACGCCATCCAGTCCGGCACGTCCGTTGCGCATTTTCCGCTGAACTCCACGACTTTGGCGAAATTCGTCACCGGCAGAATGCCCGGAATGATCGGAACGGTAATACCCGCCGCCGCCGCAGATTCGCGAAATCTCAAAAACACGGCGGGATCGAAAAAGTACTGCGTGACGGCGCGCGTCGCGCCCGCGTCGATCTTGCGCTTCAGGTTGTCCAGATCCGCCGCCTCGTCCGGCGAATCCGGATGACCTTCCGGATAGGCCGCGACTGAAATCTCAAAATCGCCGATATCGCGCAATCCTCGCACCAGCGCGGCGGCGTTTTCATAGCCTTTCGGATGAGGCTGATACCCATCAGCGTCCTCGGGCGGGTCGCCCCGCAACGCCAGAATATGCCGAACGCCGTTTTCGTACCAATTCTGCGCGACCGAATCCACATCGCTGCGACTGGCGCCGACGCAGGTCAGATGCGCCGCCACGGCGACATCGGTT
>JAESSL010000327.1 GCA_016764135.1 Alphaproteobacteria bacterium | reverse complement strand
TCCTCGCCGCGCATGATCCGGACCCGGCAAGTGGAACAACGACCGCGACCGCCACAAACGCTGGCGTGCGGAACGCCGGCCGCCCGGCTGATATCAAGGATGGATCCGCCAGGCGGTACGCGCACAATCTGCCCGTCATCATAGGTAAGGCGAATATACCCGCGACGCCGCTCCCACATGCGGCGGAGCCCCCGCGCCAGCAGAACGGCGACGATAAGCCCACAATAACCTAAGAACAGAGCGTCCTTGGCGGCCAGCATTTCTGTAATTTGATCAGCGCCGGGCCAGCGCACCTGGGCTTTAAACGCCGCCATCCATACCGGGTCCGTGGCCAGTGCCAGAACATCCTTGGATCCGCGCGCGAATCGGGCGAGCGACAACGCGGGGATCAGCACCGCGAAGCCGAATAACAGGGGCGCGCAGCGCGGGTACCAGGGCTTCAGGCGAAACCAGTAGTAAAGGCCGAGACAGCCATGCGTCCACGCTACGAACAGGACCACAATCTGCCGGATGCCGATCAAGGGGTCGAATTGCCATTGCGCAAGAAGCACAAAGGGATAGTTCACGTCGGTTCCAAAATTAGAGAACGCCATGCGCGTGCCTAACACATGACCGACCAGTAGCAACGGGATGGATAGTCCGAACACCAACTGCGCCGCTTCGCCCCACGGCATACGCAACCGGCGGCGTTGATACAGCGCATAAACGCGAGACCGCCATGGATCATCATTGCGCCATACAGCACCGTCACGCCCACGGGGTTGAACAGCGGCCAATGTATGAAGTGGCGCGCCGCATCCATCGCGTCCAGCGACCAGAGTCCCGCCATGTGATTAATCAGATGAAACGTCACATAGGTGAACAGGACTAACCCCGTACCGAGACGCAACTGGCGAATTGTAATGAGCGGCACTCCCGACGAAGCTGTATTTATACGCGAAGTCTATCACAAATTTTCGGGACGGGCAGTCCGTACCTGCACGTTAAAATTACGCGGGTCCGTCCCCCTTAAATCCCCTGGGGTTTGCGCAGAATACGCGGACGCGCGTCATCGCCTTAATTCCGTCATGATTGTAAATCAGAAACCTTCCTTGATTATTTGCATTGGCGGGGCTCTTGAAATAGATTTCGCCGCTACTCAAACGCCCGGCTGATCTTGAAACAGGGCGAAAACGGATAAACAGGGCTAATCGAACCCATGGCGATGATTGAAATCGACGATCTGGTGAAACGCTTTGGCGCCGCCGTTGCGGTGGATCATGTTTCATTTTCAGTGGAGCGTGGCGAAGTGCTTGGTTTTCTGGGGCCCAATGGCGCCGGCAAATCAACGACAATGAAAATGATTACGGGGTTTCTGACGCCAACGTCGGGCACCGCGCGCGTCGAGGGGTTCGACGTGCGCGTCGATCCGATCGAAGTGAAGCGCCGCGTCGGCTATTTGCCCGAAGGCGCGCCAATGTGGTCGGACATGACGCCGCGCAGCTTTTTGACGTTTGTCGCGCAGGTGCGCGGGCTGAACGGCGCAAAACGAAAAGACCGAATGGATGCGGTGATTGCGCAAACCCAGCTTGAGTCGGTTCTTGAAAAACCGATTGAAACCCTGTCGAAAGGGTTCAAGCGCCGCGTCGGATTGGCGCAGGCCTTGATGCATGATCCGGATGTCCTCATCCTGGATGAACCGACCGACGGGCTCGACCCGAACCAGAAATTCGAAGTCAGAAACCTGATTTCTAAAATGGCGCCGGAAAAAGCAATTATCATCTCGACCCATATTCTGGAAGAGGTCGAGGCGGTCTGCACCCGGGCGATCATCATTTCGGACGGTAAAATCGTCGCCGACGACACGCCCGAGAATTTATTGTCGCGCTCATCCCGGCACAATGCGGTGTCCGTCCGCGTGGTTGGCGAAATCGCCAAGGCCCGATCCGTGTTACAGGATATGGAGGGCGTCGCGACGATCGAGACGGTGCGACAGGACTGGCTGCTGGTTCAGTCCAAGACTGGCGCGTCTCTGGTGAGCGAAATTAGCGTCGCGCTCCGCGAAATTGAAATGCCCATTGCCGAAATACACGTCGAGCGCGGAAATCTCGACGACGTGTTTCGCACCATTACATCGAACCGATAACATCATGAACACCACCTTCATTGTCGTTCGGCGGGAATTGTCGGGATATTTTTCGACGCCCGTGGCTTATGTCTTCATCATCGCGTTTCTGGCCCTGCTCGGCGCCATGACATTTTTCGTCGGTAATTTTTTCGAGCGCGGCCTGGCGGATTTAAACGCATTTTTTCAGTTCCATCCCTGGCTGTATATGCTGCTGATCCCGGCGATCTCCATGCGGCTCTGGGCGGAAGAGCGAAAAACCGGAACCATTGAAATGTTCCTGACCCTGCCCATCTCGCTGACGCAGGCGGTGATCGGAAAGTACCTGGCGGCGGTTATCTTCACGGCCATCGCTCTGGCCCTGACATTCCCGATCTGGATTACCGTCAATTATCTAGGCGAGCCGGATAATGGCGTCATCCTGGCGGGATATATCGGCAGCCTGTTGATGGCGGCGGGCTTCCTCGCCATTGGGTCCTTTATCTCGGCGTTGACCAAAAATCAGGTTATTGCTTTCGTCATAACCGCCAGCCTCAGCTTTGTCTTTATCGCTAGCGGCGCGCCCCTGGTCCTGAACTTCTTTTCCGGGTGGGCGCCCCAGCAGGCGGTTGATTTCATCGCTTCGTTAAGTTTCCTGACCCACTTCACCGCGATCTCGAAAGGCGTTCTGGATGTGACGGATCTGGCCTATTTTGGATCTCTTATTGCGGTATTTTTGTTTGCGACGGCGCTTGCTGTGGCGCGGTTGAAAGGCGAGTAGGAGTACAGCGATGATACATAAACTATTTCAAAGCGATCGCGGCTGGATTGTCGGAATTGTCGTCGCCATCGCGCTGTTTGTCGCGCTGAATGCCGGGTTGACCGGCGTCACGGGCATGCGCGCGGATCTGACGGAAGATCGACTCTTTACGGTTTCGGACGGAACGCGCCGGATCGTGGAGAACATAAAAGAACCGATCCATATCG
>JAESSL010000326.1 GCA_016764135.1 Alphaproteobacteria bacterium | reverse complement strand
GTGGCGGGTGACGGTAAATCCCTGTCACCGATGGATGTCGCCAAGACCTATGCGGAATCGCGCCGGAAGCAGAAAGACCCGCCAGAGCTCTGGCGGCGATATCTGACGGCGGTCAAGCAGCAGGCGCTAGCGCTTGCGCGGGCGGGACGCATTGAAATTACCCGCAAGGGCGAACCCGTCGATTTGAAAGACTTCAAGGGCGTCATTCGTCTGCGGCTGCCCCTTAAAGATTAGCCCCGCATGCCCGACTGGCTGCGACTGGCGATTGGCGGCGCGGCCACACTTTTGGTCGGTATGGGGTTGGGGCGGTTTTCCTAGACGCCGCTTTTGCCCGCGATCATTCGCGATGGCGGGTTAAGCGAAGCGGAAGCCGGGTATGTCGGCGCGGTCAATCTTGGGGCCTATTTGATTGGCGCGTTGATGACACCGATGCTGCGCCGCCGCTTTAACGACGGCTTTCTTCTGCGCGGTTGCCTCCTTGTTTCCGTGCTGTGTCTTGTTTGCAGTATTTTCCCCCTCGGTTTTATCTGGTTGGCGTGGTGGCGTTTTTTGATTGGCGCCGCTGTGGCGATCATGATGATCAATTCCTTGAGTTTGGTCGCCATTGCAGCGCCATTGCATGCCTTGGGAAAAGCGACCGGGATTGTCTTTACCGGCGTTGGCCTCGGAATACTCTGTGCGGGCGCGTTGACGCCCTGGTTGCTGGAATTCAGCCTGACCGTGGCCTGGGCCGGCTTGGCCCTGACCGGCGCCATTGGCGCGGTGATCGCGTGGTGGGGATGGGGCGCCCTGCCCTATGGCGCTCGGGTAGCGGCGGCGTCGACAGCCATCGGCCGTCCGGTTTTGAGCGGCGCCGTGCTGCGATTGATTGCGGCGCAGGGCATGTTCTCCGTTGGTCTGGTGCCGCATTCAATTTATTGGGTCGACTATATCGCCCGGGGTCTGGGACATGGCGTCAGCCTTGGCGGCGCGCATTGGGTTCTGGTTGGCGTGGGGGCGGTTGGCGGAACCTATCTGGCGGGCTGGTTGGCCGACCGGATAGGGTTTGTCGTATCCCTGGTTCTGGTGTTCGCCATCCTCGCCATTGGAATCGCCCTGCCGGTGCTGATTGTTACGCCAATGGTGTTGATCGCGTCATCGCTGATTTTTGGGGCGCAACCCGCCCTTGCCGCTGTAATTGCAGGGCGCGTCCGACAAGTCGTGGGGGTGGAGGACATGGCGTCCGTATGGCGCTACATGGTGCTGTCCGTCGCGATTGGCCAAACAATTTCGGGGTATGTGCTGGTGTCTCTGTTTAACGCGACGGGTGATTATACACCGGTTTTTCTAACCGGAGGGGCTGCGATGGCGATAGGCGCTATCCTGTCTCTGCCGATCTGGTCGCGCAATAATCGCAATACGTGATTTAGATCACTGAAAAGTGGCGACCGAGACCTTATATAAAGAAAACAGACAGTAATTTTCATAACCCGAGGAGTAAGCGGACATGGTTAAAAAGTTTGCGTTGCAATCGGCGCTCGTCGCCATCGGGATGACCGTTTTGGCGGCTGGCGTCGCCGCCCAATCTTATGGACCTCTCTATAATGCGCCAATGTTGACGACTCCCGGCGCCGGGACCGTCTTTCAGGGGCAGCGGTGGCATGGGTTCCCGCAGCAGCAAATGGGTTCACCGACGCTCAGCGATCAAAATGGCGATGGAATCGTGCAACCCGACGAAGCCGCCGCGCGGTTTGAGCAGCGTTTCGATAGTTTTGACGCCAATGGCGACGGCGCCGTGGTGAAGGACGAATATATGGCGATCCACATGCAGATGGGTGCAAATGGACGTATGCCGCAATATTCGAAAAAAGAAGCGCTCTTCGCCGCAATGGATTCCAATAAGAACGGCAAAGTCACCAAAGCCGAGTTTTTGTCGGCAGGTGAAAAACGCTACAAGGCCGCCGATAGCGATGGCGACGGCAAGGTTTCGGTTTGGGAATACCGCGCGACACGGCCCTGAACCTGAATCTTTTCACGAACTTAACACGGACTTAATACGGGGGCGGCGGCAATCCGGCTTTCATGTAGGCGGCGGCCAGCGTGTTGCGCAACAACATGGCGACGGTCATAGGGCCAACGCCGCCGGGAACAGGCGTAATCGCACCTGCGACCTTGATGGCTTCCTCAAAGGCGACATCACCGACCAAACGCATTTTTCCAGGGTTATCCGGGGACGGAATGCGGTTAATGCCGATATCTATGACCGTGGCGCCGGGTTTTATCCAGTCGCCACGGATCAGATTGGCGTTACCGGTTGCGACGACCAGAATGTCGCCCCGGCGGCACACGCTAGACAAGTCCCGGGTGTGAGAATGGGCGATGGTGACCGTGCAATCAGCTTTCAACAAAAGCGACGCCATCGGCTTTCCGACAATATTCGATTGTCCCACCATCACCGCTTCGAGGCCGGTCAAATCACCCAGCGTTTGCCGCAACAATGACATGCATCCCAGTGGCGTGCAGGGCACCATCGCCGCCGCCCCCACCGCCAGCCGTCCGGTGTTAAAAATGCTGAATCCATCAACATCTTTTTCTGGCGCGACGGAATTTATGGCGAGATGTTTATCAATTGCGTCTGGTAGGGGCAGTTGAACCAGAATGCCGTGAATGGCGTCGTCATGGTTCAATTCATCGATCAGGGCCAGCAAATCTTCCTGAGACGTGGTTTCCGGTAGCTGGTGTTTGAAACTCGCCATGCCGCAGGCAACCGTTTGCTTCGCCTTGCTGCGGACATAAATTTCGCTGGCGGGATCTTCGCCGACCAACACCACCGCGAGTCCCGGCGTGACGCTATGGGAGGTTTTCAACGCGGCGACGTCTGTTGTTATGCGGTCGCGGATCGCGGCGGCGGCGGCCTTGCCGTCAATTAGGGCGGCGTCACCCATGCTGGGCGATCCAGGCGTTTAATTTGGCGTCAAGCGCGGCGCTGGGGCCTGCAATCAGGATCACCTTGCGACGATTGGCCACGCCTATGCGAACCGAAAAATTTAATTTCGGCAATTTCCATTCCTTCGACAAAAGTTTAATCAACGCGGCGTTCGCTTTTCCATTTTCCGGCGCTGCGGTTACCCGCGCGCTCAGCATATAGCGCCCATCCGCTGTCTCGACAATGCCGCCTATGGCGTTTCGGGACGCTTTCGGCGTCACTGCAATTGCGACCGTGACGCCATCGGGGACCGAGCGAACGGGAGAGTTAGTAAAATTTGAAAGCAAGACGCGCGAGTGTTTCCTGCACAAAAACGATTAATAAAATCAAGACGATCGGCGATAAGTCGACGCCGCCAAGATTCGGAAGAAAGCGCCGAATTCGGCCTAATGCAGGCTCCGTGATGCGATGCAGGAAGTCCCCCACCATGTAAACGAAACGATTGTTGGTGTTGATAACTTTAAAAGCCACCAACCAGCTTAACACCACCGATATCACAAGGCACCATACGTAAATGCGTAATGCGGCGATGATTAAGTTGAAAAGAGGAACAATTATAGCGTCCATGAGAGCATCGCCGCCTTGTGGTTTATGGTGGGTAAATTAACGACCCGGAAACCGCGGCGCAAGCATGGTAATTTCCTTGGTTCGACAGGCTTGACATGACGGGGCTGTAAAAATCATCGCAACAAAAAGGTAATTGGTTTGGTGAAGTGGAATCTCGTCGTGCATCGGGAGACAAATATGAAATGGAATTGAACGTTGATGCCATCACAGATGAAGACGGCAAAGTCAGCCACTATGTGGGTGTGTCTTCAGACATAACCTCACGTAAAGTCACAGAAAAAGAACTGCTAAAATTATCCAATGCCGATCCCCTGACCGATTTACCTAATCGTTCTTTCTTCCAGGCGAGTCACAGT
>JAESSL010000325.1 GCA_016764135.1 Alphaproteobacteria bacterium | reverse complement strand
CGCCCGGTTGCGCCCGGCCTTCGATAAAAACGGTACGGTGACGGCGGGCAACGCGTCCGGCATTAATGACGGCGCCGCAGCGATTGTGCTGATGACCGGAGAGGAAGCCGCGCGTCGCAAAGTGGCGCCATTGGCGCGGATTGTGTCCTGGGCGACTGCCGGCGTTGATCCTGCAATCATGGGGACCGGGCCTATTCCGGCCAGCCGCAAAGCGCTGAAAAAAGCAGGCTGGACCATCGACGACCTCGATTTGATCGAAGCCAATGAAGCCTTCGCCGCGCAAGCCTGCGCTGTAAACAAGGAACTCGGTTGGGATCTGGATAAAGTGAACGTAAATGGCGGCGCCATTGCGTTGGGCCATCCAATCGGCGCCAGCGGCGCGCGTATTCTGACGACCTTGTTGTATGAAATGAAGAAGCGAGACGCTAAAAAGGGACTGGCGACGCTTTGCATTGGCGGTGGCATGGGCATCGCCATGTGTGTTGAGCGGGATTAAATATGTGTGTTGAACGGGACTAAAAGCGGGTTTGCCGCGTGTTTCGTCGTCGATAACCGGAAGGGGTTGGTCTAATGGGACGTGTAGCAATCGTGACAGGCGGCAGTCGGGGCATTGGCGCCGCCATTAGTGTGAGGTTGAAGGAAAAAGGGTATTCCGTCGCTGCGATTTATGGCGGTAATGTCGAAGCGGCGACCGCCTTCAACGCGGAAACCGGGATTCCCGTTTATAAAGTCGACGTGAGCGACTTTGACGCCTGCAAAGTGGGCGTTGAAAAAATTTCTGCGGATTTAGGACCGGTCGAAGTGCTGGTGAATAACGCGGGCATCACCCGCGACGGGACCTTGCACCGAATGAGCCGGGAAAGTTGGCAAGCGGTGATAGACACCAATCTCGGGTCCTGTTTCAACATGTGCCAATGCGTGATCGACGGCATGCGAGAGCGAAAGTTTGGTCGCATCGTCAATGTAGGCTCCATTAACGGTCAGGCGGGACAATACGGACAAGTCAATTATGCCGCGGCGAAATCTGGCATTCACGGCTTCACGAAAGCGCTGGCCCAGGAAGGCGCTGCGCAGGGCGTAACCGTCAATGCGGTCGCGCCAGGATATGTGAATACCGATATGGTGCGCTCCGTGCCGCCGCACATTCTGGAAAAAATTGTCGACCGTATTCCTGTCGGCCGGCTCGGCTCCGCCGATGATATCGCCCGCGGTATTGTGTTTCTCGTCGCCGATGACGCCGGATTCATCACCGGGTCAACACTTTCCATCAATGGCGGCCAGCATATGTACTGATCCACGCGTGAAGCGTGATGATCAGGCTGGGTCTTTGCGTTTTGAGTCGACAAGCTGCATGCGCCAGCCATCGGGGTCGCGCAGATTGATGGTCGTGCGGCCCGTCGCTTCGACGTAATTGGGTTTTTTGAAGTCGATTTTGGTTTTGGCCAAAACGTCGTTGGCCGCATTGACGTCGTCAACCTTGAACGCGATATGGTTGACGCCGATGACTTCCTCGCCGGTGGCCTGATGGATTTCGAATATGGGCTGGTTTTCACCCGGCGCCTGCAGTTCCGCCGATTCCCCGTGATGTTTGGTGTGGGTGAGCAGTTTGAAACCCAGTGTTTTCAGAAAATCGACATACTCGTCAAAATCCCGAACGATCAGTTCAATGTGGTCAATTCCGCGTATCATGGTTTTCTCCCCGGTATATTCTGATGCCTGATTAGGCTGGTGAATAGGTTGGTCTGCCAAGAATATCGTATTGTGGATCGTTGTAGCGTGGTGTTGAAGGGTGACCTGATGTAACGAGTTCGTCAATCAACGCCTCATCTTCCGATGTGAAATCGTGGCTGAGGGCCGCCAGATAGCTTTCCCAATGCGCCATTGTGCGGGGACCGGCCAGCACGCTGGTGATAATTTTATTGTTCAGTACCCAACGCAGCGCAAAATCGCCGGCTGTCATGCCGCGCGCCTCCGCATGCGTCTTGATGGTTTGCGCCATGGCGATGGATTCATCCCGAAATTCGGTTTCCAAAATTCGTTTGTCACCCCGTCCGGCGCGACTCGAGGTGTCCGGAGATTCGCCGGGCGCATATTTGCCGGTCAGTACGCCGCGCGCCAGCGGCGAATAGGGCACCACGCCGATCCCGTGATGGGCGCAGGCCGGGAGGATTTCGGTTTCCGGCATCCGGTTCATGGCGTTGTAATAAGGCTGACTGGCGACCGGGCGCTCCACGCCCAGCGCATCGGCGACGCGAACGGCCTCAACATGGCGCCAACCCCGGAAGTTGGAAATACCCCAATGGCGGATTTTGCCCGCGCGGATCATATCGCCCAATGTGGCGACAGTTTCTTCCAGTGGGCGGTGCTCGTCGTCTTTATGTAGATAATATAAATCGATGTAATCAGTCCCCAGACGTTGCAGGCTGTCGTCGAGAAATTTGATCAGCGCTTTTCGGCTGATGCCTCGGTCAAACGGACCGGGACCGCGCACGCCGCCGCCTTTGGTCGCCAGCACCCAATCGTCGCGATCCTTGGCGATCAGCTTGCCTACGGTCCGTTCAGAATCGCCGCCCGCATAGCCGTTCGCAGTGTCGATGAAATTGACGCCCGCATCCCGCGCCGATCCGACAATTTTGTCCGCCGTTGCGACGTCAGTTTCCCGACCAAACAACATTGTTCCAAGACAGAGCTTCGAGACAGCGAGGCCGCTGCGGCCAAGATTCCGATATTCCATAATGCTGATATTCCTGTTTTGGAGGGCCTGAACGCGAGTGAGTCGGCAGTGTAGCGGGCTCTCGTCCTTCGGCAAAGTTGTGAATAGAACGTGCGCCGTGTAAACGATGAAACCGGGAACAGGGAGAATTTACGATGTCGCGAGAATATCCAACCCGGCCTTTTTCCGCCGTGGGCGTGGTCGTCTGGAAGGACGAGAAGATGTTGTTGATCCAGCGTGGCAAGGAACCACGCAAAGGTCAATGGAGCCTGCCGGGCGGCGCCCATGAAGTGGGGGAGACGACGCGTGAAGCCGCGGCGCGAGAAGTTCTGGAGGAAACCAATCTTGTGGTCGAGGTGACCGACCTTCTGGATGTGGTGGATTCTATCAGTCTCGACGATGACGGTCGCGTGCGGATGCAATATGTGCTCGTGGATTTTGGCGCAGAATGGAAAAGCGGCGAGGCCGTCGCCGGGTCCGACGCTATGGACGCCCGCTGGGTTCATCCCGATGAGCTTCCGTCTTATAAATTGTGGTCGGAGACAATGCGCATCATCGAAAAATCAGCGTCTTTGAGAGAGCAGGGATGAGGCGATGAGTAAGGGGTTTCGATGACCGACGCCGCCGCCGAAGCCAAGCGCCGCCGCGCGACGCTGATTGGCGGCACAGCCGTGTTGATGTGGGGGGCGTTGGCGTTACTGACGACCTGGACCGGCGCGGTGCCGCCGTTTCAACTCGTCGCCATGGCGTTTTCCATCGCCTTTGTACTGACGGTTGCTACCTGGTTGTTTCGCGGCGTTGACCCCCGGTCTTTTCTGCGTCATCCGGCCAAGGTCTGGCTGCTCGGCATTGGTGGGCTGTTCGGGTTTCATTTTTTTTACTTTTTGGCGTTGAAAAATGCACCGCCGGTGGAGGCCGGATTGATCGCGTATCTTTGGCCGCTTTTGATCGTCGTGTTTTCGGCCCTGCTGCCCGGCGAACATTTGACATGGCGCCATGTGGCGGGTGCGGTGGCGGGGCTGACGGGGACCATTTTGCTGGTGACGGGTGGGGGCGCGGTGCATTTCCAATCGATTTATGTGCTTGGCTACGCGGCGGCGGCGGCGTGCGCGCTGACATGGACCGCATATTCGATTTTGAGTCGCAAATTTGGCGATGTGCCCACTGGTACGGTCGGGTGGTTTTGCGCTGCGTCGGCGGCATTGGGAATGATCTGCCATTTGATCTTTGAAGAAACAATATGGCCCGACGGCGGGTTGGCATGGCTGGCGGTTTTCGGTCTGGGACTGGGGCCCGTGGGCGCGGCGTTCTTTACCTGGGATATTGGCGTTAAGCGCGGCGATATCAAAGTGTTGGGGGCGTTGTCATACGCCGCGCCGTTGATCTCGACCCTGCTGTTGATCGCGTTTGGCAAGGGGGAGCCAACCTGGATTGTCGCGGCGGCGTGTCTCTTGATTGTGGGGGGGGCGGTGTTGGCGTCGCTGGATATGTTACGAAGGCGGACGGCGACATGAACCATCAACTTACGATATTCGACTGTGACGGGGTGCTGGTGGATAGCGAGGCGCTAGCCGCCGTGATCTACGCGGAAGCGCTTACGGAGTTCGGCTATGCCGTGGATGCGGATTTCGTCGCCGCCCAGTTCACTGGTTTCAGTATGGAGAGCACCATCGCTGCGGTCGAGGCGGATTGGGGGCAGTCCTTGCCCGACGGTCCAGACGGGTTTGCCGCGACGGTGCGCGCCCGGGTGGATATTCGGTTTGATCAGGAATTATCGGCGATCCCCGGCGTCGCGTCTGTGCTGTCCATGATTACGGGTCCGCGATGCGTCGCATCCAGTGGGCAACTGCGTCGTATTCAGCGCTCCCTGACAACGACCGACCTCATAAGTTTCTTTGACGGCGCGGCGCTGTTCAGTGCGCAAATGGTGAAACGCGGCAAACCGGCGCCGGATCTTTTTCTGCATGCGGCGCAGGAAATGAACGCGCCGCCGGAAGCCTGTGTCGTCATCGAAGATAGCCTCGCCGGGGTTGAAGGCGCGGCGGCGGCGGGCATGATTGTTCTGGGGTTCACCGGCGGCGGCCACATTGGCGAGGGTCATGAAGATCGACTGCGGCGCGCGGGCGCACACGAGGTGTTTAGCGATATGGCCGCGTTGCCGGATTTACTGTCGCACTTTTAGCGCGCGTTTCCGGGCGAATTCCGCCGCTTTGCCAATTTCCCGCATAATCATGCTAATCTACATGTTATGTGGACAGATGTTGTCGATTTAAACGAATTTTATCACAGCCCTCTCGGTCAGACTGCGCGACGCATCATTCGTCCGCGCATCCGCGCCTTGTGGCCGAATGTGCGCGGCATGACGGTTCTGGGCCTTGGCTACGCCGCCCCGTATCTGACGCCCTTTCGTAAAGAAGCCGCCCGTACGCTGGCGGTCATGCCGCCCAATCAGGGTGCCATGCCGTGGCCGCGTCGCGAGCGGGGGCTTGTCTGTTTGGCCGATGAAGTGGAATTGCCCTTCGAGGACTTATCCATCGACCGGTTGCTGCTGATCCATGCGGTCGAATGCAGCGAGCAATTGCGCGCGATGATGCGGGAAGCCTGGCGCGTGTTGTCAGAAAGCGGGCGGATGATTGTTGTTGTACCCAACCGGCGTGGCATCTGGGCGCGCGTTGAAGGTACGCCTTTTGGGCATGGCTATCCGTTTTCAAAGCGACAATTGCGTCGTTTGTTGCAGGATTGTCTGTTTACGCCGATGGTGATGGGCAACGCACTGTACGCCCCGCCATTGCAGCGGCGTATGCTGTTGAGCGCCGCGCCCGCGTTGGAACGCATAGGGGGCAGGTTGTATCCGACCTTTTCCGGTGTTCTAATCGTTGAAGCCAGCAAGCAAATCTATGCCGCTACGCCTGTCGCCGCATCGGCGCGACGTCGGCGGTTGGTGGTTTTGCCAGGGGGCGCCGCATCTGCGCACGCAACAAAACGCGTCGTTGAACGTGGCTCGGATCGGATAGACGACCCGGCTTCCTGTTAGGTTCTCTTCCGATAAAGGAACGGACCCTTTGCGCTGGCGCGTATTTTCTGGAGCCGGGTCTCTGTATCCGGCCTTTCGCCACGAGAGGGATGGATATGTCACACGCAATTGATGAAACCACAGAACACGCCGACGTTACGCGCCTGTTGGCTGCAAACAGCAGTGGTTTGCAAATCGACAATTTGCCGGATGAAGTAATTTTTGTCGCCAAGCAATGCATTCTGGATTGGCTCGGCGTTACAATCGCCGGCGCCAGCGATGAGCTGGTTGGGATCTTGCGGGACAGCGCGGCGGCCGATGGCGGCAACGCCGACGCAACGCTTGTGGGGGGACCGAACAAAGTTTCAGTTCGACAAGCGGCGCTCATTAACGGCGCGGCGGGCCATGCGCTGGATTATGATGATGTGTTGCGGCCTCTGGGCGG
>JAESSL010000324.1 GCA_016764135.1 Alphaproteobacteria bacterium | reverse complement strand
TTCAGGTCACTGGCGCGAACGGGTTCCCGGTCGCGGGTGTAGGCGACGATAATATTACCGAGGCGCGTCTTTAAATCTTTCAACCCGGTTGCAAGACAGAAGATCGCCATGATTTCCGAGGCGACAGTAATGTCAAACCCGGATTGACGGGGGAATCCGTTGGCGACGCCACCGAGCGATAATACGACATCGCGGAGCGCGCGGTCGTTCATGTCCACGACCCGGCGCCAGGAGATGCGGCGCGCGTCGATATTCAGGGCGTTGCCCCAGTAAACGTGATTATCGATCAGTGCTGATAATAGGTTATGCGCGGCGCCGATAGCGTGAAAATCGCCGGTGAAATGGAGGTTAATGTCTTCCATAGGCACAACCTGTGCGTAGCCGCCGCCAGCAGCGCCGCCCTTCATGCCAAAGCAGGGACCAAGGCTTGGTTCGCGAAGACAGGTAATTGTTTTTTTGCCGATGCGGTTCAGGCCATCGCCCAACCCGACAGACGTTGTGGTTTTGCCCTCGCCCGCCGGGGTCGGCGTGATTGCGGTGACGAGAATAAGTTTTCCGTCCGGCTTGTCCTGCAATGTCTCGATATAATCGTAGGACAGTTTGGCTTTGGTGGGGCCATATTGAAGAAGACTGTCGCGCGGGATATTTATTTTGTCCGCAATTTCGCCAATCGGCGCCATTTCTGCTGCACGTGCAATGTCGATATCGCTTTTCGGCGCCATGGTTTATCTCCCCGCGAAGTTTTGATCGTTGAATTATTGGTCGATTGAATTTTGTATTGAGAAACCTTGCTTCAATGCTGGATCGCGAGCAAGTCGTCCTCCCACCATAAAAACGTTCAATTCACATGGCAAGGTCGTCGCTTCGGCCGACGAGAGTTCAGTGCAAATCGGTATCGTGTTCAGCGTATTGTTCGCTACCGTGGCTTGTGTATCATATCTGGCATATTGTATACCAGACAAATTGATACGGATGCGATTTAACATCGTATTGATTTTTTGCAATTGGAAATATCATCCAAAATGTCTGTCGCGTCACCAATTATACAACGGATCGAAGAAACCGTTAGCTTGAAAGAGCAAACGTACGAGGCGTTGAAAAACGCTATTACGACGATGAATATATACGATTCGGATGAAGAGTTGCGTTTGGATGAACGGCGGCTATCGGTAGACTTGGGCGTTAGTAGAACGCCGATCCGCGAAGCTTTTGCGCGGCTCGAGCAAGAAGGGCTAGTCAGAATTGCGCCACGACGCGGCGTCTTCGTTGTTCGAAAGCCGAAACACGAAATTTTGCAGATGATCACGGTGTGGGCGGCGCTGGAAAGTATGGCGGCCCGTTTGATCACGCAAAATGCGAGCGATGAAGACATTTCGTCCCTGCGAACCTTGTTTGCGACAGAGCAAGGCCGGCAGGGAGCGGCGAACATTGATGAGTACTCCGGTAAAAACATCGCCTTTCATCAAGCGATAATCCGGTTGAGCGCCTGTGAATTGTTGGTGGACTTGACCGATAATCTGTTCATTCATATGCGAGCGATACGAACGAAGACGATTTCAGAAAATGATCGAGCTCGTCGGTCCATTATTGATCACATGAATATTATCGAGGCGCTGGAACGTCGCGATACCGAGTTGGCGGAGCGCCTTGTCCGGCAGCATACGCTGGATCTCGCTGCTCATGTTGAAGAGCATGTGCATTATCTGAGTTAAAACCGAGTTTAACGAGAATCAGGAATTTGAGAGACCATTGAAGGTCGTAAGGGGAGCGGAATATGACGGAAGAATTTGCAGAAGGCGAAGCGCTAACAGATGGATTTCATCTTGTCATCGACGCTCTCAAACTTAACGACATAAAGACCATTTATAATGTGCCCGGAATTCCGATTACGGATCTGGGACGTTATATGCAGGGCGCCGGGATGCGCGTTTTGTCGTTTCGACACGAACAGAATGCCGGATACGCCGCTGCAATTGCGGGGTTCCTGACCAAGAAACCCGGTATTTGCCTAACGGTTTCCGCGCCTGGTTTTTTAAATGGCCTAACCGCTCTCGCACATGCGACGACCAACTGCTTTCCGATGATCCTCATCAGCGGGTCCTCTGAACGAGAAATTGTGGATTTGCAGCAAGGCGATTATGAGGAAATGGACCAGTTGGCCATCGCCAAACCGCTTTGCAAGGCGGCATTTCGCGTTTTGCATGCTGAAGACATCGGCATTGGCATTGCGCGCGCAATCCGCGCAGCTGTCTCTGGTCGTCCTGGCGGCGTCTATCTTGATCTTCCGGCGAAAGTCTTCGCGCAAGTTATGAAGGCTGAAGACGGTGAGAAATCTTTGGTTAAAGTAATCGACGCCGCGCCGCGTCAATTGCCCGCCCCGGACTCTGTCGCTCGGGCGCTTGATGTTCTTAAAAGCGCGAAACGTCCCTTGATCATTCTGGGTAAAGGGGCCGCTTACGCGCAAGCGGACGATGCGATCCGTGAATTTGTTGAAAAGAGCGGCATACCTTATTTGCCGATGAGCATGGCCAAGGGCCTGTTGCCCGATACGCATCCACAATCCGCCGGCGCTGCGCGCTCTTTAGCGTTAAAAGGCAGTGATGTGGTGATGTTGATCGGCGCCCGACTGAATTGGCTGCTGTCACATGGTAAGGGCAAAACTTGGGGCGATAAGCCTAAAAAATTCATTCAGGTCGATATCGAACCCCGGGAGATGGATAGCAATATTGAAATTGCCGCGCCGCTGGTCGGGGATATCGGCTCCTGTGTTCAAGCACTGCTCGATGGGATGGGCGATGATTGGGTCACGCCGCCGACGGAGTGGACCAAAGAGGTCAAAGACAAAGTCGACACGAATGTCGCCCGCATGGCGCCGAGGTTACAAAATAATAATACCCCTATGGATTATCACGGCGCTCTGGGCGCGCTGCGCATCATTATTAAAAACCGTCCGGATGCGATATTGGTCAATGAAGGGGCGAACACGCTCGACTTCACACGTAGTATTATCGACATGTATCAACCTCGCAAGCGGCTTGATGTTGGCACCTGGGGCGTTATGGGCATCGGCATGGGCACGGCGATAGCAGCGGCGGTGGAAACCGGGAAGCCTGTGCTCGCGATTGAAGGCGATAGCGCGTTTGGGTTTTCGGGCATGGAGATCGAAACAATCTGCCGATACAATTTGCCTATCTGCATCGTTGTCTTCAACAATGGCGGCATCTATCGAGGGACGGACGTGAATTCCTCCGGCGGCGCCGATGTTGCTACGACCGTGTTCGTTAAGGATGCTCGATACGACAAGATGATGGAGGCGTTTGGTGGGGTGGGCGTACATGCGACCTCGCCCGATGAACTGAGCCAAGCCGTGAACGAGGCGATGGATTCGGGACGCCCCACTCTTATCAACGCCGTTATTGATTCTGCAGCTGGTACGGAAAGTGGTCGTATCGGAAATCTCAATCCGCAAAGCGTCGTGGCGAAGAAATAGCCTAACCGACTTAGATCAACTTGTAAGAACAGGAACGATACAATGAGCAAAGCCTTGGACGGTGTTCGCATTCTCGATATGACCCATGTTCAATCGGGCCCTACCTGTACGCAGCTGTTGGCCTGGTTTGGCGCGGATGTGATCAAGGTCGAGCGGCCTGGAGTGGGAGATGCGACACGGGGACAACTTCAGGACATCCCCGATGTCGACAGCCTCTACTTTACGATGTTGAACGCCAACAAGCGCGGCATGACGCTGAATACCAAAGCTGATGAAGGGAAGGAAATCTTCACCAAGCTTATCGAATATTGCGACGTTATGGTTGAGAATTTCGCTCCTGGCGCTCTCGATCGGATGGGGTTTACCTGGGAGCGTATTCAAGAGATCAATCCTCGCATGATTTACGCATCGGTAAAGGGATTTGGGCCCGGGCCGTTTGAAGATTGCAAGGTTTATGAAAATGTCGCGCAGTGCACGGGTGGTTCGGCGTCGACTACAGGTTTCGACGATGGACCGCCGCTTGTCACGGGGGCGCAGATTGGCGATTCAGGGACAGGTTTGCATTTGCTGGCGGGAATTCTCGCAGCGCTGTTTCAGCGGACGACAACAGGGCGGGGGCAGCGCGTTGAATGCGCAATGCAGGATTCTGTCCTGAATTTATGTCGCGTGAAATTGCGGGATCAGCAACGTCTCGAGCATGGAATTCTTAAAGAATATCCGCAATATCCAAACGGTGAATTTGGCGATACGACGCCGCGCGCCGGCAATGCGTCTGGTGGCGGACAGCCGGGGTGGATTGTTAAATGCATGGGATGGGAGACTGACCCAAACGCCTACATTTATATTATTACCCAGGCCGCTATCTGGAAAAACCTGTCGAAGGCGATCGGGCATCCGGAATTGGGCGATGACCCGGAATGGTCGACGCCGGAATCGCGCCTGCCTAAACTTGAGAAGGTCTTCGCATTGATTGAAGACTGGACGAAAACAAAAACCAAGTTCGAGGTCATGGATATTCTCAATCCGTTGAATGTACCCTGTGGCCCCATTCTAT
>JAESSL010000323.1 GCA_016764135.1 Alphaproteobacteria bacterium | reverse complement strand
GTAATTGTCGGCCTGAAGCCCAAAAGCGCCTGCCATGCCACAACAACTGGATTGAATGGTCTCGACGTCAAGTTCCGGGATCATTGCAAGCGTCGCCTCCACCGCGCCCATTACGGCGAACGCTTTCTGGTGGCAATGACCGTGCAAGAGCGCCTTTTTGTGCGGGATGGGACCGAGGTTCAGTTTCAGCCGCCCGGCCTTGTGCTCCGCCGCCAGAAACTCCTCAAACAACATGGCGCGGTCGGATGTTTTCTCGGCTGCATCACCGGGCAACATGGCCTTCATTTCGTCCCGAAAGGTGAACAGGCAGGACGGTTCCAATCCGATAACCGGCGTTCCCTTTTCGACGAATGGCGCCAGCGCCTTGAGTGTTCGCGTCGCTTCCGCCTTCGCTTCGTCCACCAGTCCGGTGGCCAGGAAGGTCCGCCCGCAACACAATGGTCGGCTTTCATTCTCAGCGCTGGGGAAGTGCACTTTGTATCCCGCTGCGACGAGTACGTTGATGGCGGCGCGCGCATTTTCCGGTTCGAAATAGCGACTGAAGGTATCCACCAGAAACACGACTTCGGGGCCGTCGACGGGGCCAACGAAGGGCGCGGGCTCGTGGAAGGCGTCGTTGCGCCAGACTGGTAAGGTGCGTTTGGCGCTGAAGCCCAGAAGTTTCTCGCTCAGCTTCGCCAGACCGGGGACAGTGTCGCGTAAATTCATCAACCCGCTGAACCGGACGGCGACGGGCGCGTAGCGGGGCAGGAAGGCGACTAGGCGGTCCCGTAATTTCAAGCCGTGTTTTTTGACGTAATGATACAGAAACTCCGTTTTCATTTTCGCCATGTCGACGCCGGTCGGACATTCGCGCAGGCAGCCCTTGCAGCCGACGCACAGCTTCATGGTGTCGAACATCTCATCAGAGGTGAAGGCGTCCGGCCCTAATTGTCCCGACAGTGCGAGGCGCAGGGTGTTGGCGCGGCCCCGGGTTAAATCTTTTTCCTCGCTGGTCGCCCGAAAGGAGGGGCACATCACCGAGGCGTCGCGTTTGCGGCAGGCGCCATTGTTGTTGCACATCTCAACCGCGCTGGAAAAGCTGCCCCAGTCGGACCAGTCGAAGGCCGTATCGAGGGATTGCTGCGTGTATCCGGGCTTGAAGCGGAACAACGAGCGGTCGTCCATTTTGGACGGGTTCACGATCTTGCCGGGGTTGAACATGTCGTCCGGGTCAAGCGCGGTTTTCACCTCGATAAAGGTGTCGACCATGCGCTTGCCAAACATGTCTTCGTGAAATTCGGAGCGCACCAGTCCGTCGCCATGTTCGCCGGAATGCGAGCCTTTGTATTCGCGCACGATCTCGAAGGCCTCTTCCGCAATGGCGCGCATGGTCTTGGCGCCCACTTCTTCCTTTAAATTCACGACGGGCCGAACATGCAGGCACCCGACGGACGCATGCGCGTACCAGGTGCCCGTGGTGCCGTGCTTGCTGAAGATGTCGGTCAGCCGTGAGGTGTAATCCGCGAGATCCTCCAACCGAACGGCGCAATCCTCGATGAACGAGATTGGTTTGCCGTCGCCTTTCATCGACATCATGATGTTCAGGCCGGATTTGCGAACCTCCCAGACGTCTTTCTGGAAGGCGGGGTCGATGGCTTCGACGACGCCGCCGGGGAAACCCAGGTCAGCCATCATGGCGACCAGATCTTTCATGCGACGCAGCAGGTCATCCATATCCTCGCCGGAGAATTCGACAAGCAGTATGGCTTCGGGTTTGCCTTGCACAAACCGGTCGACCGTGGCGCGGAAAATAGGAATGTCGCGCGCCAGATCGATCATCGTGCGGTCGATCAACTCCACGGCTTTTGGCCCCAGCGTCACGATATGCTGGGAGGCGTCCATGCCCTCGTAAAAGGTCGGGAAGTGGCAAATGCCCAGAACCTTGTGCGTGGGCACGGGCGATAAATCGAGTTCGATCTTGGTGGAAAACGCCAACGTCCCTTCGGACCCGACAAGGAGATGCGCCAGATTGACTGGCGTGTTACGGCCTTCGGCGACGAGCGCGTCAATATTGTACCCGCCGACGCGCCGCATCAGATCCGGAAAGCGCGCCGCGATTTCAGCCCGTTCGCGCGCGCCGATATCCAGTAGTTTCCCCGCCAGCGCCCCGAACGCCGGGTCCAATCCCGCGAGGTCGGCGGGCAATTCACCAAAGTGAAACGCCTTGCCGTCCGCCATGATCGCGTCGACCGCGCGCACATTGTCCCGCATGGTGCCGTAATGGATGGACCGGGCGCCGCAGGAGTTGTTGCCGGTCATGCCGCCGATGGTCGCCCGGCTGGAGGTGGAGACGTCGACCGGAAACCAGAGTTTATGGGGCGCCAGAAAACTGTTGAGTTGGTCCAGCACGACGCCGGGCTGTACTTCAATGCGTTTGGTTTCCGGATCGAAGTCGACAATTTTATTCAGGTTTTTACTGACATCGACGACAAGCGCCGCGCCTACGGTTTGGCCGCATTGCGACGTGCCGCCGCCACGGGGCAGAACGGGGACGCCTTCATCCGCCGCGATGCCGATGATCCGCTCGACATCGGCTTCGTTTTTAGGAATGACCGCGCCGATGGGTTCAATCTGGTAATGAGAGGCGTCAGTGCTGTAGCGGCCCCGCGAAAACGCATCGAACCGGACCTCGCCTTCAATTTCCCGACTCAGCCGCGCCGCCAGCAAGCTGTCGCCTGGCGTGATGCTGGCGCGGGTGGATGATGTGGCGTTTGTGCGGAGCGCGGCGTTTGCGGCCATGGTCGTCACTTTCCGGCGATTTCCATGTCGCCTGTTGAATTAGTCGCCTGTTGAAATTTTGTAAGCACTAAACATATTTCCGCTTTTCAGGAAAGTTCGGGATATTCGTACATGTAAATAATTTACACTTTTCACCGTGCGGAATGAAAAATCCTGTGTTACTCGTGCGTTTAAATATAGATGTCCGGGTATCGACCAAAATGTCCCGGTTCCGAAAAAGGGAGAATTTCATGACCTATCAAAGTGGCCGCCATTTTTTGCAAATCCCAGGCCCGACGGCTGTACCGGATCGTATTTTGCGGGCGATTGACGCGCAGACTATCGATCATCGCGGCCCTGAATTTATCGCTTTGACCAAGGGGCTTTTGCACGATATCCGGGGAATTTTTCAGACGGAAAGCCGCGTCGTCATCCTGACCGGCTCCGGTACTGGCGCTTGGGAAGCGGCGCTGGTCAACACGTTGTCCCCCGGCGATCAGGTGTTGATGTATGAAACGGGTCAGTTTTCGACCCTGTGGCGGAAATTGGCGGAACGTCTTGGGCTGGAACCGGTTTATATCGAAAGCGATTGGCGCCACGGCGTTGACGCCGCCAAGATCGAAGCTGCGCTGATCGAAGACAAGGCGCACGCCATCAAGGCTGTCAGCGTCGTACACAACGATACTTCAACAGGCATCACCTCCAATATCGCAAAGGTGCGTAAGGCGATTGATGCGGCGGGGCACCCGGCGCTGTTGCTCGTGGATACGATTTCATCTTTGGGCTCCGTCGATTTCCGCCATGACGAGTGGGGCGTCGACGTCACCGTGGGCGGCTCGCAAAAAGGAATGATGCTGCCGCCGGGATTGAGTTTCAACGCCATCAGCGACAAGGCGTTGGCGGCATCCCAAAACAACGCCATGCGGCGCGTGTATTGGGACTGGAATGATATGATCAAGGCGAATGAGGGCGGGTCCTTTCCGTTCACGCCCGCGACCAACATGCTGTACGGGCTTCGCGAAGCCATCGATATGTTGAATGAAGAAGGCTTGCAGAATGTCTTCGCGCGTCATGAGCGTCACGGCGAAGCCGCGCGTCGCGCCGTGAAGGCGTGGGGCCTGGAACTGCAATGCGTGAACGAAGATGAATATTCCAACACGTTGACGGCGATCCGCGCGCCGGAAGGCAACAGCGCCGACACCTTGCGGAAAACCATCCTGACAAATTTTGATATGTCGTTGGGCGCAGGACTGGGCAAAATTGCGGATAAGGTGTTCCGGATCGGCCATCTTGGCGATTACAACGATCTGACGCTGACAGGCGCGCTATGCGGCGTTGAAATGGGCCTGGGGCTGGCGGGCTTTCCGCATTCTCCCG
>JAESSL010000322.1 GCA_016764135.1 Alphaproteobacteria bacterium | reverse complement strand
TCTGCGGGCGCCGAAAGAGTCTGCAGTACGGTTGTATACGGATTTCAACGAAGGCGTTTACACCTATTCGCTTGAAAACGATGGCCTGGCCCGCGCCGTCGAAAATGTGATGGCCAACTATCCCGAATATCGTATCGCCGCGCAGCGCGGCATGAAGGTCATTCGCGAGGAGTTCAATCCGTGGCTGACCGCGTCTCAATATTTACGCTTCGCGACCTTTTTAGCAGCCCGCCCGCGCGGCGCGCGTCAAATCGCCGAACAACCCTCCCAACAACGGATCGTCGCCTTCAAGGGATGGTTACAGGCCGACCCCATCGTGACCCATAAAGCGCTCTTCGACTCCGCTATCGAAAAATGGAAGCAGACCCCACCGGATCAACACGATTTGGCGTCGTTCTGCAATCCCGCGCGTGAGTCCCTGCTGCAATATGTTCATGACACGGTCATGCCCAATAATGACCGGGACACCACCATCGTTAAAACGGCGTTGAATATCTACCGCGCGGCGCTCAACGCCTTCCCGAATGCGCTCGCCGTACGCTTCAGTTTTGTCCGGGCCGCGTGCCACTTTGGCGAAGAGAGCGATATCGAGCAAGCGATGGAAATCGCCCGGAACACAATTTCAGAAAATTCGGAAACGCTGAGCATTACGCCGCTCGACGATGTAATGACGTGGGATTATTGCCCAGCTTTTTTCAACTATCGGGATTACTTCCAGATCGCAACGGAAGCGCTGGCGGATAAAACGGACCGATCCGCAGATCTGAAGCGTCTCATATTCGCCAGCCTTCGATTGTATCTTGCGCGGATGTCGGGCGAAACGGAGGTCCTGCCCGGCGCTGTCGAGCTGGATTCTAATTTTGCGATCTACAAGCTGGAATACGCGAAGGCGCTGCATAAAGGCGGCCAGCGAGACGACGCTATTCAGGCCGTTGCGCTTTTGTCCGGCATTATCCCGGAAATCCTGTACGCCTCGGAAGCCTGGAGCCTGATCGTCGCGCTTAAACATATACACAATCTAACCATTCCCGATGAGGCTAAGCTTCATTCCCTCATCACGCGACTCGAGAACAAAACACTTCTGGACGAGGGTTACGCTGGTATTCGTTCGGGTCCCTACTTCCATAGACAGCGTCTCTCGCTATCCAGAAACCAAACCGGGTTTGAAATTCAAAAGGCGCCAAACGCCGCGAAGGACACCCCGTTATCTATTATCCTAGCGGACTCAAATGGCGGCCGTTACCCGAAGTTGACCGCATCCCTGAAAAGACAAACGCTCGCGAGAGACCAGTATGAACTGATCTACGCCGATACCTTTGATTGCGGGTCGCCCGCACTCATGCAAGACGCCGATACTGTGATCCTCTGCGGTCAAAACGAATTCCTGTACAACCGGAACGTCGGTTTTAACCTGGGGATCGCCGAATCCAGCAGCACTTTCATCGCCCTGTTTTCCCATGACGTTACGTTGCCCGAAACAGCTCTGAGTGAAATCTTGGCGCGCCTTGAATCAACGCACGCCAACCACCGGGTTTTCGTCAACGCCGCCGCAACGGGCATGCCCGAAGACACCCATTTCATCGGCGCCCATCGGGACATTATCCTTGATGCTGGCGGGCTGGATGAAAGCGCCTATTCCGCCACAGCGCTGGGCGGGCCTCATGAATTGGTGACGCGCCTGAAGAACCGACGCCGACGCATCGACCCCATCGCCATTGTGCCTGTGGTGACGCGCACCGACCTTTTGCCGCCCACAACCCATGTTTCCACCCTCTTCAGGGATTTATGGGCGGGAAAATTCTCGGATTTTGCCTTCTTGCCGCTGCGGGAAAACCCGGCCATCGCAAAATTACGCGCAGCGCTAACGTGACGGTGGCTTCTACCCTTCCCTCGACGCGCGAACCCGGACTTTGGCTTCGGCGCGAAAACACGCGAGACTTTTCCGGTCGCCCCGCTTTGTTCCTCGACCGCGACGGCGTGATCGTTAAGGAAATCAATTATCTTCACCGGATTGAAGACTGCGAATTTATCGACGGGGCGAAACAGACAATTCGTCGCGCGAATGAATTGAATGTGGCGACCATCATCGTCACCAATCAATCCGGCGTCGGCAGAGGTTATTATGATTGGGCGCAATTCACCGCGCTACAGGACTATATTCTCGCGCAGTTTCGCGAGGACGGCGCCGAAATCGATATGGTGCTCGGTTGCGCCTACCATCCAGACGGGCAGTCGCCCTATAATAAATCCGCTCATGACTGGCGGAAACCAAACTCCGGCATGTTGACCGCCGCCGCAGCAGCCCTCGGGGTAAATCTAGGGCCGTCCTGGCTCATTGGCGATTCCAGAAGCGATATCGACGCGGCGCATCAGGCGGGGCTGGCCGGCGCGTTTCATGTTTTAACCGGGCACGGCGTCCGGGACCGAGCAACCTTGACCGCTAACGTCCCGTCCTTGACCACTGACGACCTGTCGAATTTCGAGATCAGAAAAATTGATTCGATTAATGACGCCCACCCGGAATTAGCGATGCTTTTTGGTTCAACGTAAGAACCGCACATTTTTAGCGCAAATCACCATTCAACTGGATAGTGACAAAAACTATATATAGATTACTATTTAAATTGGAATTTGAAGTCTTCGAGAACAATCGTAAATACAGAGGAACTCTTCTGGTGCGATATGTTGTATTTTAATAGCCCTCTACTTTAGTCATGGCCAATTATGACCTGTCCCGCCTCTCGGTATTATTTGTCGAGGATTCGCGGTTTATCCGCCTGTTGATCCGTTCGGTTTTTCTGACAATCGGGTTGAGGCAGATACATGTCGCCAATGATGGGCGCCAAGCAATTGAATTAATAAAGAGATTAAGCGATGAGCAAGGATCGAACAACGCCCCGCCCATTGATCTGGTGATTAGTGACTTAGTCATGCCCGGCGGCGATGGCTTTGAATTATTGAACTGGATAAGACGTGACCCTGAGTCGCCGATTCCTTTCGCCGCGTTCGCCCTGTTAACAGCCCGCGCGGACGCCGACGTCGTGGCCGAATCCCGCAACTTCGGCGCCAATGAATTTATTGCCAAACCGTTTTCAGCCAATTCCATCGCCAGCCGAATACTGGCGGTCATCAATACGCCTCGTCAATTTGTCTTGAATAATCAATATTTCGGGCCAGATCGACGGCGTCAAAGCGTCGACGGCGTCACGCTGGAACGCCGCGTTAAAAAAGTGGAAGACACAGAAGTATTCCATTCGGAACGCGCCCCAACGTCTCTCGACATGAAGGAAGGTCGAGTCTGTTTTTTCAGGCTGAAAAACAGCTTGAAGGAACGGTTGTCCGGCGGCGCCGGCACCGGTGATATTGACGCAGACGCACTGGAG
>JAESSL010000321.1 GCA_016764135.1 Alphaproteobacteria bacterium | reverse complement strand
GTTGAAATGGCCCGACTACCGCGCCGGGATCGAGGGACTGTTGTCGAGCGAATAGGCCTCGTTTTCGCGCTCGCGGCTCTACTGCTCACTTCCTGTCAATCTACGAGCCGAACCACGGGCCAAGCCACGGGCCAAGCCACGGGCCAAACGGCGGTATCGCCATCATCTGAACTGGCGGCGCAACGAGTCTCCTTCAAAAGCGGGGACGGCGTACCGCTTAGCGCTTATTTCTATCGCGCCAACACGGGAAAAACTGGCCCGGCGATCATCATGCTGCATGGATGCAGCGGTTTGTTGTCGAAGCGCGGCGCGCTAAAAAAGCGCGAGGCCGCCTGGCGCGATATTCTGTTGGCGGAGGGATATCATGTTCTTCTCGTGGACAGTTTCAATCCACGCGGGGTTCGCACGATTTGCCGAATAAAGGCACGGCCGGTGCTGCCGGATCGCGACCGTCCCTATGACGTCTATGGCGCGTTGGCGTGGTTGCAAAAACAGCTGTCGGTGGCGTCGAAGAAGATCGCGCTGATGGGATGGTCGAACGGCGCCATGGCGATGTTGTGGAGCATTCGCGACGATGCGCGGCAACGCCCCAACGCGGTTGGCGATGATTTCATCACGGCGGTGGGGTTTTATCCTGGTTGCATAAAAATTGGCCGCACGGCGTTCAAAGCCTCTGTTCCGACGCTGTTGCAAGTCGGTCTAGCGGATAGCTGGACAATGCCAAAACCGTGCCTTGCGCTCGTGGATCAGTCAAACGATCGCGGCGGCGCGCCGATGCAAATTGACGCGTATGAGGATGCTGCGCATGGTTTTGATCATCCAGATTCCCGATTGCGCGAGATCACGACGCGCAACAGCGTCTATAAGTCCGGTGCGAAAATAGTGTCCGTCGGCACAAATCACCCCGCCCGAAACAAGGCGATCAAGCGCGTGAAGACGTATTTACGCGCCGCATTTGCGAGGGGGCGCCCCTAGCCGCGTTGCAAAAACCTGTTTCTGGCGTTGGAATTGCCTGTAGAGTAATCGGGCGAAAACGGATTCATTATTGAGGGACGCGATTATGGAACAGGCGGCCAGCTCTCCCCGGGATCACGCGACGCAAATCGAAGTTGCGCGATTAGGGTACAATCTCGGCGGCGGCGTCAGCGGCGTCGATCTGTCGCAATCGCTCGATTCCGGATCGATACAGGCGATAAATCACGCCTTGCTGGAAAACGAAGTTCTCGTGTTTCGCGATCAGGACATCACCCAGGACCAGTTCATGGAATTTGGTCGGGCGTTCGGCGAATTGACGGTCAGCCCGTTTTCACCCAATTCCGAGGACAGGCCGGAATTGATCATTCTCGACAATCACCGGGATAATCCCCCCAAGCTCACCGATAACTGGCACAGTGACGAGACCTTTCGCGAGACGCCGCCCAAGGCGACGATGCTGCGCGCCGTCATTTCGCCTAAAATCGGCGGGGATACGATGTTCGCCAGCATGACGGCGGCTTATGCAGGTCTGGGCGACCAGACCCAACGCCTTATCGGCGACCTTCGTTTTCTGGTCGACTTTACGCCGTTTCGCCGGGTGTTCGGCAATGACGCCGACAGCCAGCACAAACTTCGGGAGATTGAGAAAGAACACCCGATTCGTTCTCATCCCATGGTGCGCGTCCATCCCGAAAGCGGGCGTAAAAGTCTTTTCGTGAACAGCCAGTTCGCGATCGGAATTGAGGGCATGAAGGATAGTGAAAGTCGGCCGTTACTCGAAATGCTGTATGCGCAGGCGCGTATTCCTGAGTATCAGTTTCGGGTGCAATGGCAGCCAAATACGCTGGTGTTTTGGGATAACCGGGCGGTCCTGCACTACGCCATCCATGATTATTATCCGCAACGCCGGATCATGGAGCGGGTCACGATCAAGGGCGATGTCCCGGTCGGCCTCGACGTTGCCTATACCGGGGCGCATATCCCGCGCCGCGAAATTGAACTCGGCGAAAATGACGCGCCGCCAACATCAGGTGATTCGTCGGTTCGGATTTTCGAGCGGTCCAGTTAGTTTAAACGGCGCTTTTCGGGGTGCTTAACGCGTCGCTCAAATCGGCGATTGCCGCGCATAGCCTGTCCAGATCGGCGGGGCTGGAAAGCCGGTGGTCGCCTGCTTTCGACCAGGACACGACGATGTCTTGCGACGTGATCGCCGCCACGGTGCGCAGGACATGCTCAAATGGGATCGTTTCGTCCGCGCCGCCATGAAAAACCCGCACCGGTCCGTCGAACGGGATGGGATCGTTCAGCACCTGATAGGCTTTTGCATCGTCGAGCAGGGCTTTGGTGATCGGGTAGGGGCCATCGTTATAGATTGAAGGCCGCATCCAGACACCTTCGGTTTCAATCTGATGTTTCGCCGAATCGCTCAGATTTGGCCGTAACAGGGCTTCGGTAAAGTCGGCGGCGGGCGCGATCAGCACCAGTCCTTTGACGCGCTCCGGGCGCGCCAGGGCCAGCAACAACGCCATCCACCCGCCCATGGAGGATCCAACGACGATTTGCGGACCGCTGGCGACGGCATCGAAAATCGCCAGCATATCGCGGCGCCATTCACCGATTATCCCGGCGGCGAATTCTCCTGAAGATGCGCCATGGCCTTGGTAATCGAAGCGTGTATATTGCTGCTCGCGCGCGTCGCAGAACGATTGCAGCGTGGTCGCCTTGATACCGGTCATGTCGGACTTAAATCCACCGCAAAACAGGATTCCGGGCGGATGCCCATCTGTTGGCGGATGACCGGCTGGGGACGAAAGACCGGGCGAATGGTGATAGGCGATTGCCGCGCCATTTTCGCGCGTTAGAATAGACGGGTTCATGGACGGTATCCGAGACGCCGTTGAATTTACGCACTGGAACAATGATGCAAGACAGCGTGGATATTAGCATGGTGCGGGATGAACTGGCTAGCCAGGCGCCCTGCGTGCTGCAGGTCTTGCCGTCTCTCGTCACCGGCGGGGTTGAACGCGGCTCCGTGGATATCGCGGCGGCGCTGGTCGCCCAGGGCGGACGGGCGATTGTCGTGTCGTCCGGCGGACCGATGGCGCATGACGTGACGCGGGTGGGCGGCGAACACATCACCCTTCCGGTGCATTCGAAAAATCCGTTCGTTATCCGAAAGAATATCGGCCGGCTGGCCAAAATTGTCCGGTCCCGAAACGTCGATATACTGCACGCGCGCAGTCGGGCCCCCGCGTGGAGCGCCTATTATGCGGCGCGAAAGACCGGCGCGGGTTTTGTGACGACCTTTCACGGGACCTATAATCTGGGGCCGCCGCTCAAAAAGTTTTATAATTCCATCATGACGCGCGGCGACAAGGTGATCGCCATCAGCGAACACATCGCGCGCCATATTCTGGAGACCTATAATTGCGATCCAGCGCGTATCCGGGTCATTCATCGCGGCGTTGATTTTGACGTTTTCGACCCCGCGCAGGTTAGCGCGGAACGCGTTATCAAACTCTCAAGCGACTGGCGTTTGCCCGATGGCGTGCCGGTTATCATGTTGCCGGGGCGATTGACCCGGTGGAAGGGGCAAATTGTCCTTATCGAAGCTCTGGCGCTGCTGCAACGCGACGATATCCGATGCATCATCGTGGGGTCGGATCAGGGTCGCTCACGCTATGTTCGCGAAATGCAGGCGCGGATAGAGGCGCTGAATTTGAGCTCCGTCGTGCACATTGTCGGCGATTGTCGCGATATGCCCGCCGCCCTGATGTTATCGGATGTCGTTGTCCACGCCTCCACTGATCCGGAGGCCTTTGGCCGGGTTATTGTCGAGGCCCAGGCGATGGGGCGTCCGGTCGTCGCCGCCGATCATGGCGCCGGCCGTGAAATCATCG
>JAESSL010000320.1 GCA_016764135.1 Alphaproteobacteria bacterium | reverse complement strand
GGCGTGGGCGACCCCAGTTTTTTCGCCAGATCGTGCAGCATATCCAGATCCTTGAGAATCTGCCGCGCATAGCCAGCAGGCTTGTAGTCGCGCTCGATCATACGCGGAAACATGCTCTGCAGCATGTTGGACCCCGCGTGGCCCGCCGCCAGTGCATCCGGAATTTTGGCGGCGTCGATGCCGCCCGCCTCGGCCAGCGCAAGCGCTTCGGCCAGGACGCAATAGTTGTTCAGTACGAGCACCTGATTGACCATTTTCGCAACCTGGCCGGCGCCGACAGGGCCAAAATGGGTGAAGGTGCTGGATAAATCGGCCATCAGCGGCGCAACCCGGTCGATGTCGTCCTGCGCGCCGCCCGCCATGATCGCCAATTCGCCGGATTCAGCGGCTGACGGACCGCCGGAAACCGGGGCGTCGACCCAGCCCATACCGGTATCCGCGCGGAGCTTTTCCGCCATCTCCTTGGTGTCATCCACGATAGCGGTCGAATGATCCACGAGAATCATGCCCTTTGACGCGCCCGCCGCCACGCCGTCGGCGCCAAAGACAACGTCGCGCAAATGCGCCGTCGACGTGACGCAGGTCATCACGATGTCGCTGTTTGTCGCAACGTCGCGGCAGGACATGCCGGGTTTGACGCCCTTGTCCGCCGCGCGAGCTACGAAGTCCGGGTGCAGGTCGAAGCCGTGTACGCTATACCCGCATTCGATCAGCCGGATGGTGAAGCCAGCGCCCATCAACCCTAAACCGATAAATCCAACGCGTGGTTTTGCCGTGGTCATGATTTTGTCGACCGTTTGGATTTCGCCGTTTCACAACAGATCGAAAACGCGTTGAAGAGCGCCGTCGGTGTGGCGATTCCCTGTCCGGCGATATCGTAGCCGGTGCCGTGACCGGTGGTGGCGACGGCGATGGGCAACCCGCCCAGAACCGTAACACCCTTGCCGAAGCCCATCAGCTTCATCGCGATCTGCCCCTGATCGTGATACATCGTGACGACCACATCAAAATCGCCACGCTGGGCGCGCACAAAGACCGTATCGGAGGGGAAGGGTCCGTCCGCCATAATACCCTCGGCCTTGGCCTGCGCGATGGCGGGTGCGATGGCGTCAATTTCCTCGGTTCCAAAGTTTCCGCCGTCGCCCGCATGGGGGTTCAACGCCGCCACGGCGACCCGGGGTGGCGCAAAGCCCGCGTCGCTCAGGGTTTCATGGGCGAAGCGGATTGATCTTAAAACGGCGGATGTGGTGATATGGCGTGCGACCTCAGATATGGGGACATGCGAGGTGACGCGCGTTGTCCATAATTTATCGAGAACGTTGAGTTCGCCAAACAGGCCGTCATAGGAGAGTTCCTGCGCCAGAAAGCGCATTTCATCGTCCTGTTTAAGTCCGCCCATGTGCATGGCCTCTTTGTTGAGAGGGCCAAACACGACGCCGTCTGAGCGACCGTTGGTCACGTCATTGGCCGCGTGCGACAACAATCCTAGAATTTCAGCTCCGGCGCCTGATGTTGCGGTTGATCGCGTCGTCTCCAACCCGTCAACGGGGCGGCAATCGGTCATTGTATAGCTTGTAGAATCCAATGTGACGCTTGCGACCGCGCATCCTTCGGCTAAAACGTCGGGATCGCCCAGAACGTTGATGTTGGCGAGCGCTAAAGCTGTCTCATTCGCCAGTAGTTTGGCGCACAGCTCCGGGCCGATGCCGTTGCGGTCTCCGAGAAGGAGGGTGATTGTTGGTTTCATGGCGCGCCTCTAATTGGTTGAAATACGGCCGAGCGGGTCGCCAAAACGCTCCACCAGCACATCCTCGAACGGCATGCCTTCGGCGGCGATCCAGCTTCCTGGACGTGCGTGATAACTGTCATGGAGCCACGGCGCGATGGGTTCGGTGCCTTGTTCGCGCAGGTTGCGCGCCCCCTCGATCATCAAGCGACGAAACCGCACGACGGCGGCGTCGGTGGCGGTCAGCATTTCGTTGGTGCGGTCGACGATCGGCCCTTGGGTTTCCTGTATCATGGCGTCCTGTTCCGCCAGTCCTTTTACCCCGGTAAAGCTGCGATGTTTCTGATCGTCGCGATCAATCAGGTAATCGTTCGATTTGTTGCGATAAGCGATGAAATTTTCGTCGACCTTGGCGAGAATGCCATGGCCTTCGTCGAGTTTCGCCCTTTCCTCGTCGCCGATGGGGCGGTCCGGGTTCCACGCATAGCCATAAAGCCAGTGGGAGTGGTCGTCGATGGGCGCCAGCGTAAAGCCGAAATAGGTCTCGCCGGGGAAGGTTGAGGGGCCGGTGCCATGGGATGGCAGCAGGAATTGCGTCATGCGCCAATAGGTTTGGCCATCATCCGCGGCGCGCGCGCCGCCAACGACAAACCCGGCTTCATGCGCCTTTATAGAGAACTGCGGCATGGGATCGTTGCGAATCCAGCGCAACCGACGCTCATCCGCCGGGGCGTCCGGGTTTTCATTCGATTCAACTTTTGGCGCGGGCATGTGGAGAAAGGAGAAGTGCGAGGTGTCGAGGTCGCCTTCCATTGTTTGCGCCCAGTTGCATTCCTGTAATTTTTTGGTGGTGTAGCGGTGTGATGGCGGGACCAGACCAAATTCCAGCTGCGGCACGTCGGGTAACTTTTCGATGACGGGGCCCATATAGGCCCAGATCATGTCGCCAAACTCCCGGGTCGGATAGGATCTAACGCGCACCGTGTCATGATGACGAACGCCGGGCGGCACATTGGGAAGGTCCATCGCCTTGCCGTCGACGCCGAATTTCCACCCGTGATAAACGCAGCGCAGGCCGCATTCCTCGTTCCGACCAAAAAACAGATCGGCGCCGCGATGGGGGCAACGCCGGTCCAGCAGACCAACTTTGCCTTCGGTGTCGCGAAAGGCGACCAGCTTTTCGCACATGATCGTGACGCGCAGCGGTTCGCCGTCAGATTCCGGTAGTTCCCGCGACAAGGCGACGGGTTGCCAATAGCGTCTGAAATATTGCCCCATGGGTTGGTCGGACCCGGTCAGGGTCAGGATGTCGTTTTCTTCCTGGGTCAACATGGCGTAATCCTTATAAATTTTCAGCCCTTGAAGGCATCTCGATATTTGAAGCTGATTAGCGCGGTAAAAACAACGCCTGTGGCGCAGTAAACCAGAACCGTGGCGAGGTAACCGTATATCTCCACCAGATAACCGGACGCCACCATGCCCCAGGGCAGGCTATAGATCGCCAGCGATCGCACGCCCATCACGCGGCCACGCAGGGAATCATTGACCGTGCGCAGCAATGTCACCGCCATGGAAATCATCGCGGTTGTTTGCGCGACGCCGATCAATACCAGCGCCGCCATGCCCCAAGCCATATTGGGCGCCAGAGCAAAGACCACCAGCAAGGCGTACCAGGCGAAAATAAAGACGATCATGGATTGGCTGGAGCGGCGAAAGCCCCCGGTCCACGCCATCGTTAACGAACCAATCAGCGCGCCGCTGGCGTAGCTGGCGACGAGCAGGCCCAGTCCGTTTTCGTCCACATGATAAATTTCCCGGGCGACATAAGGCATGAGGCCCAGCAATATGGGGTAGGCGGTCAAATTGACCTGAAACGCAAGCCACATGGTTGCGCGCACGGGCGGGGTGCGCCAGACATAGATCAAGCCGTCCTTCAGATCGGCCCAGGCTGATGGTTTCGGTTCAGGCGGCGCATCGGGTGTGATGTTTGGGCTCGCGGGCGCGACGTCGCCGGGTTTTGCGCCGGACACGCCAAAAGTCAGTAACAGGCTGCCCAGATAGAAAACGACCACAAAGATATAGGCCGCGCCAAGGCCAAACGTGGAAAATAACCCGGCGCCCGCCAGTGCGCCCGCAATGCGCGCGGTATCCTGTGTGGTGCGATTGAGCCCGATGGCGGGCATCAAATGTGCGCGGGGCATGGTGTCGCCGATCAGCGAGTTACGCATGACCAGGTCAGACGGTCGGATGATCCCCATGAGGGCGGCAATGGCGAAGACGTGATAGGGCCCCAGAGCGTCCATCAAGCCCAATGTCATGAGCGCGCCGGCCAGAAGAGCGTATGCGGCGCGCATGAAGCACAGCATGGTTCGTCGTCCAACCCGATCTCCCGCAACGCCGAATATGGGCGCAACGAGCGCCCCGATATATTGCAACGCGGCGAAAGCGGTGAGCAGCAGGACCGACTCGGTTTTCACCAGAATGAACCAACCGAGGATGAGCGTTTCCATCTCGAACGCCCAGGAGGTCAGTAAATCGGCAGGCCATTGAAAACGAAAACTGCGCGCCTCAAAGGGGGCGAGTGTTTTTCCAAGGCCGCTGGTCGCTCTAATTTTCACCTATGCGCTCCTTGGGAACAATCGCGGGTAGCCTACGGTCTAATGATTACAGAGACACGTTTAACTTAGGCGCGGCAAAATCTGGTAACCTGGGCGCGGTAAAACTTGGCGTCCGCTTATCCTGCGGGACGCAGGCCGACTTCCTTTTGGGCTTCGCCGCCGGTTTCACCTTTGAACCACGACAGTTTGTCCCGCAATTGCACGACATCGCCAATAATGACGAGTGCGGGACTACTGGCGTTTTTAGCGGCCTCCGGCAAATCCTTCAAAGGACTGGTGGTGACCTTTTGCCCGGCGCGCGTTCCATTTTCGATCACTGCGGCGGGAATGTCCGGGCGTGCGCCGTGCGCGAGCAACCCGGCCACAATTTCGGGTAATTGGGTCAATCCCATATAAATAACCACGGTCTGGCGCGGCTGTGTCAGGTGATCCCAGTTCAAATCCGGTTTTCCGTCTTTGCCATGGCCCGTCACAAACACGCAGGATTGCGCGTGATCGCGATGGGTGAGCGGAATGCCCGCATAGGCGGCGCTGCCATTGGCGGCGGTGACGCCGGGGATAACCTGAAACGGAATGCCATTTTCAGCGAGCGCCTGAATTTCTTCGCCGCCGCGCCCGAACATGAACGGGTCGCCGCCCTTCAGTCGCAACACGCGTTTACCTTCCTGCGCCAGTCGCACCAGCATCTGGCTGATGTCTTCCTGCGGAACGATATGATCCTTGGGCAATTTTCCTACATAAATGCGTTCGGCGTCGCGTCGAACCAGATTGAGGATGCCGTCGCCAATCAGACGGTCATACAGCACGACATCGGCTTTTTGCATCAGGCGCAGCGCCCGAAAGGTCAACAGATCCGGATCGCCCGGCCCGGCGCCGACCAGATAGACCTCGCCCTCAGGTTCAGTATTTTCGTCTTTGGCGGCGTCTTCGAGAAAGCTTTCCATCAGCGCGCTCGCCTGATCCTCCTGCCCGGAAAACAGACTTTCTGCGATAGGTCCGTCGAACAGGCGATCCCAGAACCGCAACCGGTTTTCCGCCTTCGTCACTGTTTGCCGAACGCGATCACGATAGGATCCCGCAAATTCCGCCAGACGGCCATAGGCGGCTGGAATCATGGTCTCGAAGCGCGATTTAATGATGCGGGTCAACAAGGGCGCCGCCCCGCCGCTGGACACCGCAATCAACAACGGCGAACGGTCGACGACGGCGGGTAGAATGAAATCGCACAGCTCCGGCCGGTCCACCACATTGATGGGAATGCCCGCTGTTTTCGCCAGGGCGTGGAGGTCATCGTTAATCGCCATGTCTTCCGATGCGCCGACCACAAGGAAGCAATCGTTTAAATTCGTGGCCGCGACAGGCTGCGCGACATGCGTGATTTTCCCATCCGCCATAAAATGGGCGAGGTCTTCATTCAGGGCGGGCGCATGGATCGTCACCAGGCAACCGGCGCGCACCATGAGATCCGCTTTCCGCGCGGCCTGCAAACCGCCCCCGGCGATCAGGACCCGTCGGCCTTTCATGGTGAAAAACAACGGTAGATAATTCATGGCTTAGCCTCAGGTTGGCGTCGGGAGGTTAGCGTCGAAAGGCTGGCGTCGAGTTTGCTCTGCTCTCTATATAAAGCGGTACCAGCCTGATAGGCGCGCTTGCCTGTATGATGCAAGGGAAATCCAGTTTTGGAGCGTGGCGGCTCACCGTCTGTCCAGCGATCCTTCGTGTGTGCTACATAGTTGTCGCTGAAATAAAACAATCCGGATAGACCATGACCGAACCGCATCCCTTTGCGCAATATGTCCGAATCCTTGGTCGCGGTCGCACGGCGTCGCGGTCGCTGACCATAGAGGAGGCCGAGGCCTCCATGGCCATGATCATGCGGAACGAGGCGCTGCCGGAGCAAATTGGCGCGTTCATGATGCTGTTGCGGGTCAAGGAAGAAACGGCGGAGGAGATCGCCGGATTCGTCAAAGCGGTTCGCGGGAACATCGACCAGCCGGTTGCGGCGGGGCAGGCGGATCTGGACTGGTCGTCCTATGCGGGGAAACGTCGTCAATTGCCTTGGTTTTTGCTGGCGGTCATGGCGCTGACCCAATCCGGGGTGCGGGTTTTCATGCATGGGACTGAAGGCCATACGCCGGGGCGGCTGTATACGCGCGCGACGCTGGAGCAATTGGGTTTCCCTATTGCGGATAATTTGGCGGACGCTGACGCGCATATTCGCGAGCGCCGGTTCGCCTATCTGCCACTCCAGAATTTCAGCCCCCGTTTGTATGATCTGATTCAGTTGCGCAATGTTATGGGCCTCCGGTCGCCGGTGCATACGGTGTCGCGGATGTTGAATCCCATGAAGGCGCCGTGTTCGCTGCATGGCATCTTTCACCCCGGCTTCATGACGACCCATCAAGAAGCGTCGCGGATTTTGGGCGACGCGCATATGGCTGTGTTTCGCGGTGAGGGCGGCGAGATTGAATGCCGCCCGAATAAATCCTTCGACGTCCGCACCGTTCATGACGGCGCCTTGGACACGGAGGAGTGGCCGTCAATGCTGGTGGATTCCTTTCAGGCGGTTGATACGGAAATGGACTCGTCGCGATTGCAGGGCGTCTGGCGGGGCGAGATTGACGATGATTATGCGCGCGCCGCCATCACTGGGACTCTGGCGGTGGCGCTGAAGGCGTTGGGCAAGGCGTCGACAATCAAGGACGCCCTTACCGCGGGCGCCGCCTTGTGGGACAAACGCGATAAATTCAAAATGGGCGCCTGAGCGAATTAGACCCGCAAGCGCGCGCCGCTTGGGTCGTATAGCGGGCGAAGCGAGGCTGCCGCTTTCACGCGAATGCCCGCGACCTCAATTTCATAATCGCTTTGCAGGAGTTCGTCGCCGGGCTTGGTTTCGACATAGCCCAGCCCGATCGCCGCGCCCAGCGTGTGGCCAAACATGCCCGATGTAATATGACCAGCGATGGCGCCGTCTCGCCAGATGGGTTCGTTGTGGTAGATAAGTTTGGAATCATCGGCGAGGCAAAATTGTAGCAGTCGTTTTCTCACGCCGGACTCTCGTTGGCGCAAGAGGGCGTCGCGCCCGATAAACCCGCCCGGTTTTTCCCAGGCCACTGCGAACCCGAGCCCCGCTTCCAGAGGCGTGTCTTCGTCGCCAATATCATGCCCCCAATGACGATAGGCCTTTTCAACCCGCAAGGAATTCAACGCGTGATACCCTGCCTGTTTCAGGTCGAAGGCGAGGCCCGCCTGCGCGACGGTATCGTAGATATGCTGCGCCATGTCCGAGGGGATATAGAGCTCCCAGCCGAGTTCTCCGACATAGGACAAACGGGTTGCGCGTATCCGCGCGTATCCGATGTCGATCTCCTGGCTGAAGCCGTAGGGGTGCGCGTCGTTGGACAGATCCGCGTCGGTAAGGGTTGCCAGAAGGGCGCGGGATTGCGGACCCATCACGGCCAACACTGTATAGGCGCCGGTGACATCGGTGATCGTAGCGCGCGCGTCGCCGATGTGATCCTTCAAGTAGTAGAAGTCGCGCGTTTGCGTCGCAGCGGCGGTGACGACAAGAAATTCAGTTTCCGACAACCGGGTGACGGTCAGGTCAGCCTCAATTCCGCCGCGCTCATTCAGCCATTGGGTGTAGACGGCGCGACCGGGCGCGACATCCATATTGTTACCGGAGATTTGATTGAGCACCATCACGGCGTCTGGACCTTGCACCATGAATTTGGCGAACGACGTCAGATCGAACAGGCCGACATTCTCACGCACGGCGCGGTGTTCGGCGGCGGAATACTCAAACCAATTCTGCCGCCCGTAGGAGTATTCATAAACCGGATCAATCCCGGCGGGCGCGAACCAGTTGGCGCGCTCCCATCCTGCAACTTCGCCAAAACAGGCGCCCGCATCGGCTAATCTGTCGTACAGAGGAGATTTTCGAATTCCGCGCGCGGTCTCAAACTGCCGGAACGGCCAATGTTCCGCATATAGCAGGCCCAATCCTTCACTGACCCGGTCGCGCAGATAGGTTCGGTTGGACTGGAACGGCATGGTCCGACGGATATCCACATCCCACAAATCCAGAGGTGGGCGCCCGTCCCTGATCCAGTCGGCCATCACATGGCCCACGCCACCTGCCGATTGCACGCCGATGGAGTTGAACCCGCATGCGACGTAAAATCCTTTCAAATTGAGCGCCTCGCCAAGGTGATACAGGTCGTCGGGCGTGAAGCTCTCGGGGCCGCAAAACCATGTTCTGATCCCGGTCGTTTCCAAAGCAGGCATGCGCTTTATCGCGCGTTCCAGCACGGGCATGAAATGGTCGAGATCCGGCGGCAATTCATCGAAGCAAAAATCCTCGGGAATACCGTCCATGCCCCACGGTTTGGCTGTGGGCTCGAAGGCGCCAAGGAGGATCTTTCCCGCGTCTTCCTTGTAATAGGCGTAATTGTCCTGATCGCGCAGGACGGGCAGGGTGGTTGCGGCGCCGTCCATTGGTTCTGTGACCACATAAAAATGTTCGCAGGCGTGCAAAGGTACATCGACTCCCGCCATCGCGCCGACGGCCCGACCCCACATACCCGCGCAATTGACGATGGTCTCGCAGGTGATGTCGCCTTTATCGGTGCGAAGGCCTGTGACGCGGCCCTCGCGTTGCGTGATTTCCACAACCTTGGTGTTTTCGAATATTTTGATCCCCGCCTGACGCGCACCCTTGGCCAGCGCCTGGGTCAGGTCGGAGGGATTGATTTGACCATCCTTCGGCAGGAAGACCGCGCCGACGACATCGTCAACATTGATCAGGGGAAAGAGCGCTTGCGCCTCCGCCGGGCTGATCTCCTCGACCTCCAGACCGAAGACCCGCGCCATGGACGCGCTGCGACGCCATTCCTCCATACGCTCCGTCGTGGTGGCGAGGCTGATGGAGCCGTTTTGTTTAAACCCTGTGGCTTGTCCGGTTTCCGCTTCGAGGCGAGCGTAGAGTTCGGTGGAATACTTGGCGAGGTTGGTCAGGTTTCGCGTCGCGCGCAATTGCCCGACCAGTCCGGCGGCGTGCCAGGTCGTCCCGCTGGTCAGTTGTTTGCGTTCCAGCAGGACGACATCGGTGATCCCGATTTTAGCCAGATGATAGGCGATGGAGCAGCCCACTACGCCGCCGCCAATAATGACGATGCGCGTGTGGCTGGGCAAAGCGGGCGACATCAGGCGTCCCGCCGCTTACGTGGCGACTTCGCGTGGGGCGATGTTGGGAATACCCGCCATCAAGCCTTCGGGAACGCTGTCCTTCAGCTCGTCCACGGTAAACATACCGCCATCGTCGTGTTTATAGATCGACCGCGCTTCATCGCCGAAGTAGTACGTGTGAATGCGGGAACGCTCCGCATGAAACAATTGCCCGTTTATATCTTCGGCGGCGTCTGTGCAGAGATAGGCGACGATAGGCGCAACGAATTCCGGCCCTGGCATCGCCATACGGGCGTCGTATTGCTGCTGCGTTAACAGCCCCGCTTCCAACCGGCGCTTCCAGCCCGCGATAACCGCGTCATTGACCGTCATGCGCGTCGCCGCCATCGGACAAATTGCGTTGGCGGTAATACCGTAGCGACCGCATTCCCGTGCAATGGAGCGCGTCAGTCCAATAATACCCGCTTTTGCGGCGGAATAATTGCATTGGCCGATAGCGCCTTTAAACGCGTCGGAGGAAAAATTGACGATCCGTCCGTTTCGCGCCGTTCGCATGACCTTGATTGCGTGATGGCAAATATTCCAATGGCCTTTCAAATGGACCGAGATCACCTGATCAAAATCGTCTTCGGTCATGTTCCAGATCATGCGTTCGCGCAACATGCCCGCAACATTCACCACGAAGTCGATTTTGCCGTAGGTATCGACGCATTGTTTGATCATGCGTCCAGCGTTGGCGTAATCGGCGACGGAATCGTAATTGGCGATGGCGGCGCCGCCTGCATCGTTGATTTCGGCGACGACCCCGTCCGCCGGGCTGGCGTCTTCGGCTTCGCCGCCGCGCCCCAGACCAGGATCATTCACGATAACGCTGGCGCCCTCGCGGGCCATCAGCAATGCAACTTCCTTACCGATGCCGCGACCTGACCCGGTGACGATACCCGCCTTGCCTGCCAAATTCATCGCTATTCTCCCAAGCTGTTTATAAAGACGCACGACCCACGCTGTTTTTTAAAGCCGGACGATATGTCGAGGGCGACCCCAGTCCTGCGCCCCGGCGCGGACGCTTTCAATATCCTCCGCCAACATCAAACCTTCTGCGACCATTTGCTCCGCTGCGGCGACGATGGCCTCCACATAGGCGTCCGGCGTTGGATAACGCGCCAGCACTGAGGCCCTCGGGTCGCTGATAAAGTTTTGTTCCTCGGTCGCTTCCATAAATGGAATATAACTGCCGCTGAACTCGTAATTGGCGCCGGTGCCATAACCCTGACTACGGGTGTTCCAGCCCGTATAGGTGCCCAGCGGCGCGCGAACCATGGGCGCGCGAATACCCGCAACGTCGTTGCCATCGCTATCCACGGCGGGGATCAGGACGGCGTATCCGTCGGCGTCCACAATTTCCGGCGGTTGCTTGCCAATAGCGCCGGTCTCCGGGTCCAGATCATGATCGACCAAAGGCAACCCGGCGGGGCCGGTCGATGGCATTTGTCCGGGGATATTCGGAAATTGGGCGCACCATTCTTCATAGGTCGCAATGGTGCCGTCCTTGCGCGTTGGAATACGCGAATCCGGCGGCGGCGCACCATCCGTGACCCAGGCGTCCATCGCGTCCAGCAGCGCCCGGAAGATCATCGAGGTGCTGACGACGTTGTTGTAGTTCTGGCAAATGCCCTTGACCGGCGCCGACGCCTTCGGGTCCGACGCATGTTGCGAACTGGACCACAAGTAGAGCCGCACCTTATCCGGCTGCGGTAAATCACCGCCGCGCGTATCCGTATGCGCCAGCGAGCCGCGCCGTTGCCAGTATTCAGACGCGGATTGCGTGTGCATGACATAGGGGTCGGTGTCTGGCCGTTTGAGGATGGCGTCGGTTTCGCCGGTCAAATGGTCGGTGCATTCGGCGTAGGCGAAGGGGAACTGGTCGGCCAGAATGTAATGATCTTCATATTGCTGGCCCGCCATGGAGACGGCGTTGGCGAAGCGGTGGTTGAGCCACATGCGCCCGGCGCCCGCGACATGGGGCATGGCGCCGTCGAAGACCTTCCGCGCCGCCGCATCGGCGTTGTACCCAAGATAGAGAAAATCGCGCAGGCAGCGCCCGGTTTGAGATCTGCCCCAACCATAGGCTTTTTCAATGGCGCCGACAGGGCTGGGCGCACCTTTAGCGTCGGTTTTCTCGTATTTCAAAAAGCTGATCAAATCCCGCACGGCGACATGACCAAGGCCCATCACCAATGGGTCGCGCGCTTCATAGACCAGTTCGTAAATCCACCCCGGTTGAAAGCCGTCATCCAGATAAATGAACTCGCTGGACGGCATGATCGAGTTTTCGCCGGCGCCGCGTGTCGCCGTTTCTCCCGATACGCCGGTGCCGCTGAGTGCGATAGCGAACCGCCAATCCGACGCCGCGATGGCGATGCGTTCGGACGCCGGATAGCGGCGCTTGGTCAAACTGGCCTTGGCGGTGTCGAGCGATGTCGTCGGGTGGCTTCGGGTGCCGACGCGACCCGATAGCGGGAAGCTCAACGCGGGCGTGACGGGAATGAACTCCTGTCGGACTTTGCCGGTGATTGGTTCGCCGTTATCCGTGGCGACGGGCAGCTTCATGACGACGCGGCCATCGCCGGGCAGCAAGTCGCCTTGCCACGCGCTCCACACAATGGTGTAGCCGCGGCGAAACAAATAGCCGTTGCCCGCATGATCCAGCGACTTGGGGTCATTGGAATGCGTCGCGTCATTGTAATACTGCACCGCGCGAAAATTGCCGCGATTACCGTAATCGTAGAAAATTCGCTTATTGCCCTTGTCTGGGTCAGCGGGGCGCAAGATGAGGATTTCGGCGGAAAACTCGACCAGGCCGTCGGCGTTTACCGGCGCCTTATCGAGATCGGCGATTCCAGTCTGGGCCGGGGCGTTGGGGTCGATGGTATAGTGAACCCATCCGCGTAATCGTTCGTAGGCGCCGCTATCCCCGAAAACATGGCCGTCCGCAAAAGGCGTCCGATCCTGAATTTCGAAATGAAGCTTGTTGGTCATTTCGGCGCTCCTCGTTATTTACCCAAACAGGTTAGGGGGGCTGATACCAGCCGTCCAGCCTATAGGGTGCGCTCCAAACAGGGTTGTCGGGTCGCTTGCGAGAATGGTACCACGGTCGCATCCCAATTTTGTCCCGAAAAGGAATTCGACCCGATGAGCGCACCCCAGCGATTTTCCGGCGTCCTGACGCCCGTTATTACGCCCTTTAACGAGGATTTGAGCCCCGATTCCGCCAAGTTCATTCAGCAGTGTCGCTGGATGTTGTCGCAAAATGTCGGGCTATCCATTTTTGGAACGAATAGTGAGGCGAACTCCCTGACGGTGGAGGAAAAACTCGACCTGCTGGACTGCCTGATTGACGCGGGGATCGACCCTCTCAAATTGATGCCCGGCACCGGATGCTGTGCTCTGGGAGACTCCGTCAGAATGACGGCGCATGCGGTGAAACGCGGTTGCGGCGGCGTGCTCATGTTGCCGCCCTTTTATTACAAAGGCGTCAGCGATGAAGGGCTGTATCGAAATTTTGCAGAAATCATCGAGCGCGTTGGCAGCACCGATTTACGCGTTTATCTCTATCATATACCGCCTGTCGCGCAGGTTGGCCTGTCGCACGATTTGATCGAACGGTTGGTGAAGGCGTATCCGGAAACGGTCGTCGGCGTGAAGGACAGTTCCGGCGACTGGGACAACACCGAAGGTATGATCAAGCGCGGCTGGGATGATTTTCGCGTGCTGGCGGGCAGTGAGACCTTTTTGTTGCAGAACATGCGCGCCGGTGGGGCCGGGTGCATCTCGGCGACGGCGAATGTTAACCCCGCCGCCATCAATACGCTGTATGAAAATTGGGAAGCGGCGGATGCGGACGATCAGCAAGCGGCGTTGGATGAAATCCGCGAAGTGTTTCAGGCCTTCCCGATGATCCCGGCGCTGAAGGCGGCCTCAGCCCATTATAGCGGCGTTTCCTCCTGGGCGACGGTACGGCCGCCCTTGGTGGAATTGACGGCGGCGCAATCGGCAGAGTTGATCGCTAATTTGAAAAACCGCGCGTTCGATATGCCCGGATTGGCCGAAGCGGCATCCGCTTGATTGTGACGGTTGGAACTATAAACATCGTTAATAAAAAATAAATTAATAGCCCTTTATATATAGGTCAGAGTGATTTGAGGTCGCGCTTGGGGTCGGTTTTGGGATTTGGCGCGCTATATCAGTAAAAATCTGGATTAACAGAAAATCTGGCGAATGCGATGAATGCGTTGATCAAGCGATACGGAATGCTTTTGGGAAGCGCGACGGCGATTGTCGTATTTACGATTGCGACCGTCGTCGCGTTGTTCACGCTGACCAATGCGGGCATGCAAATTGCGCGACAGGATTACCCGCAGGTCGACGCGGCCATCGAATTCAAATTTGAAGTGTCTCAATATCGAGATCTTCTCAAACAACATATTTTTAGCGACGGCGTTGTGGGCATCGATCTGGCTATGCGCCATCATGTCCGAGCCACAGAATGGGCCGATGCGCTTGATACGGGCAACTTCATGCACGGAAAAGAATACCTTCCCGTGCAGGACCCAATTCTTCGACGCCGATTGGACCATGTGCTGATCTCGCTGGCGAAATTCGTCAAGTTTGGAAACGATTGGGCGTTTGGCGGGTTGGATCTGTCTGAAAGCGCGGCTGAACAGGAGTTCGAAAAAGCGTTTTCGACAATCATTGTGGAAGTAGAGGCGATAGAGGCGAAGATTCTCGAGGTCATCGAACATCGGATGTTCCAGTTCGAAATCCTTGAAAAATTTCTGATCGGCTCCGTCATTTTATTTGGCGCCCTGTTTACGGTGTTTCTCGTGCGGTCCAACCGCCAACGAATGACGCTTGTCGCACGGTTGGAACAAAACGTGGCGGACCGTACGCGCACGTTGGCCGAACGCGAGGAATTTATCACAGCGATCATCAGCTCCATGGCTGACGGGGTCATTACGATTGATTTAAATGGCGCCATTACGTCGATGAATAACGCGGCGGAAGAAATATTTGGATATAAGTCGGAAGAAATTCTGGGCGAGAACGTCAAGATGCTCATGCCCGATCCCTACTCACGAGAGCATGATTCCTATCTGTCCAATTTTGCGGAAACCGGGATCAAAAAAATTATTGGCCACGGGCGCGAGGTCAGGGGTTTGCGCAAAAATGGCGAAGAGTTTCCGCTTGGACTGTCCGTCAACGAAGTAACAACAAGCTATGGTCGACATTTCGCCGGCATTGTCCGCGATATTTCGCGCTTTAAAATTGCGGAGGAAAAGCTCTCCCGATCGGAAGATTTACTGGCCAGCGCGATTGAAAATATCAATGACGGTTTTTTTCTGTTCGATGAAAATGACGAATTCGTGCGGTGCAATGAGAACCAGCGAAAGTTGTTTCCGGAAATGGCCGATCTCTTCGTTCCGGGAAAAACTTTCGAAGAAATCTTGCGCGCCAGCGTAAAGCGGGGCGGATTTAAAGTCGCCGCCGGAAATGAAGAAGACTGGATTCAGGACCGATTGAGCGTGTGGCGCGGCGACGCGCAGCAAACTTATGAATTATCTCTTGGTCGCGATCGATGGATCGAGGCGACGGACAGGCGTTTGCCCAGCGGCGGTCGATTGGGGATTCGACGGGATATTAGCGAAATCAAACTCGCGACTGAATCCGTGGAGTTAAACCGGACCGCATTGGAAATACAGTCCTCTGAAATGCGGCGTCTGGCGTCCCTACATGAAAGGGAGCGGGAGCGCGCTGAAGCGGCGACGATCGCTAAATCCGAATTTCTGGCGAATATGAGCCATGAAATCCGGACGCCAATGAACGCAATCATCGGCATGTCCTACCTGGCCCTGCGCACGGATCTAGACAAGCGCCAACGGGATTATATTCAAAAAGTGCACGGATCTGCGGAAGCCCTTTTACAGATCATCAATGACATCCTCGACTTCTCGAAAATCGAGGCCGGGAAGATGGCGCTTGAAAGTATTGAATTCAGCCTCGACGAGGTTCTGAAGAGTACGATCAATTTGATGTCGTTAAAAATTGAGGAAAAGGGACTTGAGTTCATCGTTTCGCGCGCTGCGGATATACCCGATGTCCTGATTGGCGACCCGTTGCGGCTTAGCCAGGTTTTGACCAATCTTGTTGGCAATGCGGTGAAGTTTACGGAGTCCGGGCATGTCGCGCTTTGCATCGAAGTCGCATCGACGGTAGCCGTTTCGAGTGAAGGCGATGAAGTGTCTTTGAAATTTTATGTCAGGGACACGGGGATTGGACTGACCAGCGGGCAGATAGAAAATTTATTTACGTCCTTCAGCCAGGCGGATACCTCGACGACCCGTCGGTTCGGCGGTACGGGTCTGGGGCTCGCAATTTGCAAGGATATGGTCGAATTGATGAAGGGGGAAATTGGCGTTGAAAGCACGTTTGGCGAGGGCGCCGATTTCTACTTTACCGCGCGCTTTGGCGTTGTCGCGAAAGAAGCTGCAGTTGGCTTGAAGAACGCGCCGCCGATCTCCCTACGCGGCCTTATCGTCGATGATAATGATTTGGTCCGAAACATTTGCGTGGAGGCGCTTGAATCGTATTCGCATAAGGTCGTGGCGGCGGCCTCCGGCGACGTCGCCGTCGATCTGGTGAAGCGTGGACTGGAAAACGCCGATGCGTCCTTCGATTTCATCCTGATGGACTGGAAAATGCCGGGGATGGACGGCGTTGCGGCGGCGGAGGCAATTCGCCGTCTGGATTTTGGCGGCAAACCACCGATCATCATCATGATGACGGGGCATAGCTATGATGCGTCAAAGGAATACTGGGATGCGTCGCTCTTTGACGGTTATTTTGAAAAACCCGTTATTCCATCGGTGATGACGGACTTTATCACCATGCTTTATACGAGAGACGAGGCTGGGTTTCGACCCTTGGAGAAAACCGGGGAGACCGAAGCCCGAAATCTGTTGCGAATTCAGGCCGCAAATATCTTCGTGGTTGAAGACGACGCCATCAATCGCCAGGTTGCGCAGGAGTTGCTGGAAAGTTTCGGCGCCCATGTTGAACTCGCCGAAAATGGCAGTATCGCCGTGGACACCCTTTTGGAGAAGACGACGAAGGTCGACCTGATCCTCATGGACATCCAGATGCCTGTTATGGATGGGGTCGAGGCGACGCAATTATTGCGGGCGACTGAAAAATACAAAAACACGCCGATTGTCGCGATGACGGCGAATGTGCTGGATAGTGACCGCGAGACTTATTTGAGAGAGGGCATGAATGACCTTGTCGGTAAACCTATACATCCCGCTACGTTGCGCGACGCCTTGCTAAACTGGTTGCCAAAACCGGCGCGTGCAGCGGGACCGGAAGAGACGACGCGCGCGGGGTTCAAGTCGACGGGCGAGTCCCAGCTACCGGAATCGCTGGCAGGCGTGGATTTACAAGCCGGACTCAGAAATGTCGCAAACAACGAGATGTTGTATCGAGAAATCGTTGGTCGGTTTGTCGCCGAATACAGCAATGTTACTGAAAAAATTGGCGAGGGAATAGTTCAGGGGCGCCGCGTGGAAACTGCGCGTTTGCTGCATACCCTAAAGGGCGTCCTGGGAACCTTGGGCGCGCGGGACGCTGCAGCGGCTGCGGCGGAGATGGACGCCGCCTGGCGCGCTGGCGCCTTTGATGAAACGGGGTTGGGGGTATTGGAAACCCGGCTTGAAATTGCGTTGGACTCCTTTGGTCAGCTTCTGGAGGGAACAGAGCAGCCTGCGGTGAAAGGCGGCTTTGCGATCAAAGGCGATACACGCGGCGCCGAAAGAGCGCCGGTCATACTGGAAGAGCTGGCGGCGTATTTGGAAGCGGGAGACACCGCCGCCGTCAAATACGCCGTCGATTTGCAGGAAGCCTTGTCGGGCACCTCTCATGCGGCCGATGTCGCACGGTTGCAGGTTCAAATCGATAAGTTTGAATTTGATGCGGCGTCACAGATATTGTCGCAAATTTCGGCGTCATTGGGCCCGAGCGCATGACGGCGAAAATTTCGGAAAAACCGCAAATTCTGATCGTCGACGATGAGCCCATCAATATCAATATCCTGGTGGACATTTTGGGCGATGAATGGCGAACCCTTGTTGCAACCAATGGCGAGCAGGCGTTGCGGCGCTGCCAGAACGAAACGCCGCCGGAGCTGGTTCTGCTGGATGTCATGATGCCGGACATCGACGG
>JAESSL010000319.1 GCA_016764135.1 Alphaproteobacteria bacterium | reverse complement strand
TCGATCGACATCCGTTTGCCAGTGTGGCTCGGCCTCGATGAAAACACGGGCGTTCCCGCCGCATCCTCCGCAAATGCCATCATGCCCGCCTGATCAAGCGTCGACGATAGCCATATATGGTTTTGTCGGACGTCGTCCCGTTGACGCAAGGCGGTGCGGAGAACCATGGCGGCGCCGATTCCGCCAAGCGTAACGACGGCCGCGATCGCCAGCGCACCCTGTGTCGACGCCCCTGTCATGACTGAGACCCCCGCCACCACAACAGCGATGACAAACGCCGCACCGACAACAGCAATCAAGGGAGCCCGTCCGGATCCAGATGATCCCGGAGATGACGAATTAGTATTCATTATTTTCTTGCGCCCCGGTTCACTCTCTCAGATTCGACAGACCTTTGACGGTTATTAATCCGCTGGCATGATCCTGCCCTTGATGCGCCACACATAGCTGATGATCTCCGCCACGGCCTTGTAATGCTCCGTCGGCACTTCCTGATCGATCTCAACGGTCTTGAAAAGCGCCTGCGCCAAGGGTTTGTTTTCAACGATCATGATGCCGTTTTCGATGGCGATTTCCCGAATTTTCTGGGCGATAAGGTCTTGCCCTTTGGCCACCAGCACGGGTGCGTCCATATCGCGATCGGGTTTATATTTTAAGGCGACGGCGAAATGCGTCGGGTTGGTGACGACGACATCGGCGTCCGGCACCGCCTGCATCATGCGCTGCCGCGCTCGCTCCATTCGTATTTGACGGAGCCGTCCTTTCACATGAGGGTCACCCTCAGCCTGTTTGAACTCGTCCTTGATTTCCTGCTTGGTCATTCGCAGCTGCTTTGCGTGCTGCATCCGCTGATAGATGAAATCGATCAGCGCAATGACCGCTAAAATCGCCAGAACATAAGCCAGCAAACGCATAATCAGCTCATGCACCAACTTGAGAATGTTAAGCGGGTCAAAGGACGAAAAGGTGTCGATGCGATCAAATTCCGGCCACAACAACAACAACGCCGTCGTGCCGACGATCGTCAATTTAAACAAGCCTTTGAGAAACTCGACATATTGTCGACTGGTCGCAAACTTCTTCAACCCCTTCAAGGGCGACAGTTTTTCAAGCTTTGGCTCCATGGCCTTTGGCGCATAGACCAGACCATTCTGCACCAACCCGGACGCCAGCGCGAAAATAACCATAATCACGACTGGCCCCGCGAGGAGAAGCGCAACGGATTTTATCGTTTCGACTAATATATCTCCGAGGTTCCCGCGATCCATCGGAAATTGATCCGGTCGCTCGATAAACGCCAGGTTGAGGATGCGTATCTCGTCCATCAAACCGGGCCCAAAGGCGCCGACGAGGATCGCGCCAGCGAACAGCATCAGCCAGGTGTTGACCTCCATACTACGCGGGACGTTTCCGCGCTCGCGCGCCTGCGCGATCTTTTTCGGAGTCGCTTCCTCAGTTTTTTGTGCTTCATCTGGTTCGTCTGACATCCGGCCTATCCCAGAAACCGCGAGAATTCGCGCGTGAAATACGAAAGGAACCACATCATAGCAGAAGATAGCGTCATCATCAGAACCGTCAGGCCCAACATTATCTGCAAGGGCAGGCCAACAAAGAAGACCTGCAATTGAGGCATCAAACGCGCCAACAATCCGAGGCTGATATAGAACATGAGCGCCACGACAATAAACGGCGCCGCAATCTGAACGCCGATCTTGAAGCTGCCCGCGACCACTCGCGCCATAAGATCGGCGAAATCAGCAATTGGCGGCGCAACGCCCGGCGCAAAGAGTGTGTAGCTATCAAATACCCCCATCAACATAATGTGGTGCATATCCGTGATGAGCAACAAAAGCGTTCCCATCAAGGTCAACAAGACGGCCGTAATGGACCCCTGATCCTGAAGTGCGGGGTTGAACAGCAAGGCGTTCGCAAACCCGGTCAAAAAGGCGATAATCGTACCCGCAGTCGCCAAGCCAGCCACAAGAATGCGCGCGATCATGCCGATGTAAACGCCGATCAGCACCTCGCCGGCGATCAACACCAGGACGCCCGCGAACACAGGCGGTATCGCAGGCAGCAGGGCTGTCAGGAGCGGCGTCATGATCGCCGTAACCAGAATTGCAAACAGCAACCGAATGCGTGTGGGAATATACGCTTCCCCTATCCCGGGCATGAGCATGATGGTCGAACCAACGCGGCTGAAGACCAGCAGATAGGCGAAACCATCAATTGTGAGAAGCTGGTTCAACATCGACTAATTTGACCCGGAACTACGCTGAAAAACGGCGCAAACGGCTCCGCCGCGTTGAGGCCTGACGGACGCCAAAACCCGACGGGGCGAAATTTAACTGATTGTCGCGATTCGATCGGCCACGCCCAGCATGAAGGTCTGCATTTTATCCAGGATATACGGTAAAAACAAAATGAGGGTCAGGAAAATCACGAGAATTTTCGGAACGAACGTCAAGGTCATTTCCTGAATTTGCGTCAATGCCTGGAAAAGCGCAATAGTGAGGCCGACGACCAGCGCTATCAACATGATGGGCGTCCCGATTTGCAAAACCGTGAAGATCGCTTCCCGGCCAAATTCCAGCGCCTGTTGCTCATTCATGAATTGGCTCTCAACAAACGGCCCTTAACGCGTCCCGAATTTGGGCGCGCCTATATTGGCATCCGTAAAATTTCCTGATAGGCCGCAATGAATTTGTCCCGCACCGCGACAACAGTCTGCAAGGTAATCTCGGCGTTGGCGACCGCGGTGACAACTTCGGCCACATCAGCCTGACCCTGTACTGCCTTGACGGTCATGGCCTCGCCCCGTTCGCCGGCTTCCACGGCCTGTTTCGCCGCATCCTTGAGCAGTTGCGAGAATTCTACGCCGGCGCCGCCGCTATCCGGAGATGCAATCCCTGGCGCTTTCGTCAGCGCGGCGGCCTGATTGAGCGCGCGGGCCGCTTCTGAAAAATTCACCGCCATATCCCGGTCCTCGTCAATTCAACATTGTCTCAACTTAACATCGTCCAAATCATCGGCTTTCGAGGTATCGCGGCTAAAACGTCGCGCCAAATAGGTTGCGACAGACGCTGCGCGCGTCGATAAGACGGATGATTCATGATGCGGATCAATATATTACTATAAATACTCCGAAAATTCAAAAAGAAACCTGACAACCGCCCCGTCATTGCGACACCGGTCAAATGTTAGCGCAACAGATTGATCGTGCTCATCAACATCTTTCGGGCGGTGTCGACCATATTGACATTGGCTTCATATGACCGCTGCGCTTCACGCATATCCACCATTTCAACAAGGCTTTGAACATTGGGCTTCTTGTAATAACCGTTGGGCCCGGACGCCGGATGCACCGGATCATAAACCAGATTGAATTCTGAATTATCCGGGCGAATTTTGTCGATGCGCACGATATCCGCGTTTAACTCGCGATCGAAAACGCTTTTGAAGGTGACAACCTGACGACGATACGGGTCGCCACCGGGAGTATTCGCCGTCGAATTCGCATTGGCGATATTTTCCGCGATCACTTTCACGCGCTGGCCCTGGCTCCGCATCCCGGCTGCGGAAATCATCATGCTGGTCTGTAAATCGCTCGCCATTCCGGTTTCTCCTGAGTCCGCGCTGTATAAAATTCGAATTGAGTGGGTGTTATCGGTTGCCAAGCGCCATTCGGTACATGCCAAGCTGTTTCTTGTAGAGGCTTGTCATCAATTGATACTGAACAACCGTGTCGGCCACTTTGATAAGCTCTTCTTCGATCACCACGCTATTGCCGGTTGGCGACGTCTCTACCGGCGTCTGGTTTTCCTGCACCGCGCCCATTTGGCTGTGCAGGCGCGACGCTGAATAGTGAGATGAATGCGTGGTCGCCAATTCCATCTGAAAGTGCCGGGCGCTCGCAATTTTTTCGAAATCGACTTTTTTCATGTCTTTGGCGACATAGTTCGGCGTATCTGAATTGGCGACGTTTTCAGCCAGAACGCGTTGGCGCTGGCTCAACCACTTCATCCTGTCGGTCATCATTTGAACGACTTTTACGTCCTGAATGTTCATAGTCGTCTTTCTTTTGTCCCGGCTCTGAAGCCTGATCGCGCAAAACGCGGCTTCAACGTCATTTCTGCATAACCCAATCTTGCATAATCCCCAATCTTGCATAAACAATGCCAGCGCCCGTGCGCGGCGGGAAAGCGTCGCCGCCGGACCGGTTTTATTATCGGCGCAGCGTCTAAAGTGTTAGACTCAACTGCAATTTGGCGATGAACGGGTTATCGCCGACCTTTGAACTCACGGTAGCCACTCACCATGAACGAACCTCCAAAGACGGTTGATCTGGAAATTGGCGGGGACGACCCGGCGAATATTGCCGAGTCTGCGGCGAAAGACCCGGCAATTAGGGCCATTGCGGTCGCGCTGGGCCAAAGCGAAAAGGACCCGTCAAAGCCGCCGCGCGTCCTTGCGACCGGGCGCGGTGAGTTTGCGCAAGTTATCCTGGATATCGCGTTTAAACATGACGTTAAGGTTCGCGAGGATTCGGATCTCGCCGAGATTTTGGCGGCTGTCGACCTCGATAGCGATATTCCGGTCGAGGCCTTCATCGCCGTGGCAGAAATCTTGCGTTACGTATACGCTAACAACAATCAGGATTCGTCGCCGGAAAACGCGCCCAGCGATTAAACGCGCGACTATGGCGCACGCCGATATATATTTGAGGGACACAATCATGCTGACCAAGCAGGAAGTCATCGACAATATCGATCTCATGACGAAAGAGGTCGCCGCAGCCCGGGAAGCTTTATTGAAAGGCGAGATCCTCACCATCGACAGCGTCAACGAGCTTCTCGACGAGACCTGTCAGGATACGCTGGAGCTGGAGCCGGAAGACGCGATTGACATGAAACCACCCCTGGATCTTCTTCTGGAAGACCTGCGGACGCTTTCAGCCGAAGTGGAGTATATTCAGAACAAAGTTGCGGCTATCCACAAGGAAGAAGCAGAAGCTGCGGCGTCAAAGTGAGAAATTTGAGAGCGTCTTGAGAAAGACCTCATTTGAGCCCCTGCATGCGAGTTAAGTGTTAAGCCATGGACTTCGGCGATTATTTTCAATTCGTGCTAGCGCTTATTTTCGTGCTGGGCCTCATTGGCGGATTGACGCTGTTGGTGCGTCGATTCGGACTTGGCGGCATCGCCTTGCGCAAGGGCGCGGAAAATCGGCGCCTTCAGGTGGTCGACGTAACGGCGCTGGACGCGCGGCGTCGTCTGGTTTTGGTAAGGCGAGACACTG
>JAESSL010000318.1 GCA_016764135.1 Alphaproteobacteria bacterium | reverse complement strand
GCGGAAATACCAGTCTTCGCTCACCAGGTAGAGAATTTTACAGGTTTCGAATTTCAATCAATCCGCCGATTTTTCACTGCCCTCGACCCTCGCTTTATTCGCGCGCCCGTTGTCAAACGCGCGGCACTGTACCGACTCTGATCCGGAATGCAAAATGGCGAATGGGGAGCGCGAATTGGTTTTGGTGTTTTGCATTTGTAAATTGGGTGATAATTGAACTTAGTGCGGTTTACCGTCACCATAGAGACGATTTGGAATTTTGGCTCTTGAACGTTTGATGTATATTAATGGAATTAAATTTTGTTGGGTCCTCGAATGAGAATTACTCACAGTGGCCCAGATGCATTTCCCGGCCCTGCAGATCGCAGACCACAATTGTTGGTTGTTGTCGATGCGGAGGAGGAATTCGATTGGACAAAGCCGTTTGATCGAAAAAGTAGAAATGTTTCATCAATATTCGCTAATTCGCGAGTTCATGAAATATTTGACCGATTTAGTGTTATTCCTACGTATTGTGTCGATCAATGCATTGCTGAAGACGCAGGTGCTGTGGATTTTTTATCCGGGCTTTTAAAATCGGGCCATTGCTCTATCGGGGCGCAACTTCATCCTTGGGTGACCCCGCCTTATGATGAGGAGTTGAGCGACTACAATTCTTATCATGGAAATTTACCGGAACAACTAGAACGCGCAAAAATTAAAACAGTAACTGATACGATTGAAAATTCCTTTGGCGAAAGACCGCATATTTTCAAGGCGGGGCGGTACGGCGTTGGACGTAACACGATAAGGATCTTGAAGGAATTCGGTTACAAAGTTGACTGTAGTTTTGTCCCTTACACGAGCTTCCAGCAGGATGGAGGCCCATCTTTTATTGGTGTAAAAGACCAGCCATTTTGGTTGGGAGAGGCGAATGAAATATTGGAAGTCCCTTTATCAAAAGGGTATTCTGGCCATCTAGCTGGTTGCTGGCCGTCGGTATTCGGAGGATTTTTCGACTCTGAATTGGCGAGACAATTGAAGGGGCCAGGTATTTTAGCGAAAACCGGCCTACTGGAGCGAGCTGTTCTTTCTCCTGAAGGGGTGTCCGCTGTTGAGCAAATTCGATTAATGCGCTCAATGTTAAAGCGTGGAAAAAGAATATTTACGTTGACCTATCACAGTTCGTCTCTCTCTCCTCGCAACACCCCGTATGTCAGGAATGAGGTGGAATTGGAAGAATTTCTCCAGCGAATTGAAGGGGTATTGTCCTTTTTCCAGCATGAAATCGGTGGGGAATTTACGACATTGGATAGGATTAGGTCTGAAGCGATAGGGTTTTCACCTTCCTAAAACTTAGTAATTTCAACTTTTGTCGCTCGTCTGTCGCTAAGGAAGCGACGCTTTTGCGAATGAAGTTAAATAATTTCCAAAACCGCGAACTGCTGCGTCTGGTTCGGAATGCGAATGACTTGCATTAACGGATCGGCGCATCTATAAGGCCGTGTTGATATTGCGACTTACTCGCAAATATTTCTGGTCGGGGCTGGCGTTTTTGTCTCAATACCGGGTAAATATATATCACTACTGAAAAAAGGGTTATTGAATGAAAACCGTGAGACTTGGAACACGGATGGGCTTGCTCCTTTCTGTGGCGGGCTTGTTAGGATCGACAGCAGCGGCGTTCGCCAGCGATGTAAATATTTACTCCTATCGGCAGGAATTCCTGTTACGCCCAATTCTGGAAAAGTTCACCTCGGAGACCGGGGTTAAGGTCAATGTCGTATACGCCAAAAAAGGCATGCTCCAGCGACTGGAGAAAGAAGGCGAAAATACGCTTGCGGACGTTGTCATCACCGCAGATATCGCGCGTTTGAAAGCCTTGTCGGATGCAAATTTGCTGGGCGCGGTGGATTCGGCGGTTTTGAAATCGAATATACCGGTGCAGTATAGGGACTCTGAAAACCGCTGGTTCGGGCTGACCTTGCGCAGCCGGATTATCGCTTATGCGAAAGACCGAGTGAAGCCGGGTGAAATCAAACGCTACGAAGATTTGGCGGATCCTAAATGGAAGGGCCGAATTTGCGTACGTTCCGGCAGCCATATATACAATCGCGCTCTTGTCGCCTCGATGATTGCGGCGCATGGAGAAGCGAAGGCGGAGACATGGGCCAAGGGCGTGGTCGCGAATTTTGCGCGGAAACCTCAAGGGAATGACCGCGCACAGGCGAAGGCCGTCTATCAGGGCGTATGTGATATTGCGATCATGAACACTTATTATTTCGCTAAAATGGCGTTGAACGAGAAAAAGCCCGAGCAGCAAAAATGGGCTGCGGCGTTGACGCTGATGTATCCGAACCAGGATGATCGAGGCGCGCATATCAATATCTCCGGTGCCGCTGTCGTTCGCTACGCAAAGCATCGCGCGGACGCAATTCGACTGGTTGAATTCATGAGCGGTAATATTGCTCAAGAGCTCTACGCGTCGAAGAATTACGAATTTCCGGTGAAGAAGGGTGTCACTCGAAGCGACCTCGTAAAATCCTGGGGTGAATTCAAGGCTGATGCGCTTGGATTGTCGGAAATTGCTCGGTTAAGCCCGGCAGCGCAGAAAGTTGTCGACCGCGCGGGATGGAAATAACCTTGATCACGTCGAGAATGCGCGCCGAATGAGTGTTCCGGATTTAGAAATTCGGACTGGCTTGTTTGCGCGTGTTCCTCGACGGTTTTTCTTTAACGGCTGGACCGCGGGGACAGTTGTCGTCGCGCTCCTGTTCGCATCGCCAATTTTGGCGGTGCTTGGGCTAACGGTGACGCCTGCAAGTGATATCTGGGCGCATTTGGTGTCCACGGTATTGGCCGATTACGTCTGGAATACGCTGCAACTGATGTTTGGCGTTGGTATCGGGACGCTTGTTATCGGCGTTGGTTGCGCCTGGCTTGTCACCATGTGCCGGTTTCCGGGGCGGCGAATTTTCGAATGGGCGTTGCTTTTGCCTTTCGCGGCGCCAGCCTATGTTGTCGCGTATACGTATACTGATTTACTTGAATATTCCGGACCGTTGCAAAGTGCGCTACGGGCGGTTTTTGGCTGGAGTAGTATGCGGGACTACTGGTTCCCCGACATTCGCACGCTTGAGGGCGCGGCGTGCGTTATGTCGCTGGTTCTGTATCCCTATGTATATTTGCTTTCGCGCGCCGCCTTTCTCGGACAATCCGTATGCGTTCTGGAAGCGAGCCGGGTTTTGGGGCGTGGACCATGGCGGGGCTTTATTGAGGTCGCATTGCCTTTGGCGCGACCCGCCATCGCGGCCGGCGTTGCGCTCGCCTTGATGGAGACGCTGAACGACTTTGGCACGGTTGAGTATTTTGCTGTGCAGACGTTTACCGTCGGAATTTACAATACCTGGTTTGGGATGAATAGCCTTGGTGGCGCCGCGCAGCTGGCGACGGTGTTGCTGGTGTTTGTGCTGGTTTTATTGGGGCTGGAGCGGGCGGGGCGTCGCGGCCAAAAATTCCACCAGACAACGTCACGGTATCGGGAATTGCCGGGGTATCAATTGCGGGGCGGACGGGCCGCCGTGGCCATGATCGCCTGCGGGTTGCCGGTCACGCTCGGCTTTGCAGTGCCGGCCTTTGTTTTGGCGGGCTATTCCATCCGGTTTCATGAAAACACGATTGATCGTGGTCTTGCGGATCTCATCTGGAATAGCGTTTCGCTCTCTGTCACGGCGGCGTTTCTGGCTGTCGCCATCGCCATGTTCCTGGCTTATGCCGCGCGGCGCCATGGCGGCGACGTATTGAAGATATTCAGCCGTATGGCCTGTGTTGGCTATGCGGTGCCGGGGTCGGTTCTGGCGGTTGGCGTCATCATTCCATTGGCGTGGTTCGATACGACGGTGGATCTTATGTCCCGGTCCTTGTTCGGCGTTTCGACAGGGTTGATTTTGGGGGGAACATTGGCCGCGGTTCTCTTCGGGTTTGTGTGTCGCTTTCTGGCGCTTTCATTTGGCGCGGTGGATGCGGGTCTGGCGAAGGTGACGCCGAATATTGACGACGCGTCGCGGACATTGGGCGCCAATGGCGTACGAACATTATGGCGCGTCCACATCCCCATGATTCGCGGCAGCGTGCTGACCGCCATGCTGG
>JAESSL010000317.1 GCA_016764135.1 Alphaproteobacteria bacterium | reverse complement strand
GCCTTCAGCGACGCCGCCAGAAAATTGTCGAGATCGCGCCGGCGCCAAATTTAAGCGACGATTTACGCCAGCGATTGAGCGAGTCCGCACTGACCCTCGCCCGCGCCGCGCGCTACAAAAATATCGGCACCGTGGAATTTCTCGTCGATGGCGACGATTATTTTTTCATCGAAGCCAACGCCCGCCTGCAGGTCGAACATACGGTGACCGAAGCCGTTACGGGCGAGGATCTGGTGGCGCTGCAATTCTCCCTCGCCTCTGGTGACACCCTCGCGGATCTGGGATTGAGCGAAGGCGAGGCGCCAACGCCCCGGGGATGCGCCATACAGCTTCGCGTGAACATGGAGACGATTACAGAATCCGGTGAAATCCTGCCCTCCGGCGGACGCTTGACCGCGTTCGACATTCCCGCCGGGCCGGGCGTGCGTGTCGATACTTTCGGATATGCCGGGTATTTGACCAACGCCAATTACGATTCCCTATTGGCCAAGGTCATCACCCATGGCCGTGGGTATGACGAGGCGGCGCGAAAGGCGAACGCCGCGTTGACCGCCTTCAAAATCGAAGGCGCGAAAACCAATATCGACTTTCTGCTGAACATTCTGGACCAACCCGCTGTCAAATCCGGCGCGACCAACACCAGTTTCGTGGACGACAATTTGTCCACTCTGGTCAATGGTCCGCAACGGCGTCGGCGATATTTTGAAGCGGAACCGGACACAAAGAAGGACACCGCCAGGCTCAACGCAGACGACCCCCTCGCCATCCTCGCGCATGGTCGATCCACAACAAGTAGCGCAACGACGGCGACCGCCCCGGCGGCGCCGGACGGGACAACAATCGTCGCAGCCCCCATGTTAGGCACAATTGTGGACATCCCCGTCGCCGAGGGCGATATGGTTCGGAAAGGCCAGCCCGTCTTCATTCTTGAAGCGATGAAAATGCAACATGTCGTGTCGGCCAGCGCTGATGGCTACCTTCAACGCATCATGGCGGCGGATGGCGACACGGTCGAGGAAGGTCAGGCGCTGGCGTATATCGAAGAAGCGGTCATCGCCAGCGAAGACGAAATCGAGGAAGCCGAAATCGATCTGGATGAAATTCGCCCCGATCTTGCCGAAGTCATGGCGCGGCAGGCCCTGACCCAGGACGAAAACCGACCCGACGCCGTCGCGCGCCGCCGCAAGACCAATCAGCGAACCGCTCGTGAAAACATCGAGGATCTTTGCGATCCGGACTCCTTTTTCGAATACGGCTCGCTCACCCTGGCCGCGCGTCGCTCAAAGCATTCGATTGACGAACTCACCAAACGCACGCCCGCCGACGGAATGATCAGCGGGTTGGGCCGCGTAAACGGCGATAAATTTTCAGACGAAACCGCGCGCTGCATGGTCATGTCCTATGACTACACCGTTCTGGCGGGTACGCAGGGCAAGAAGAACCATCAGAAAAAAGACCGGATGTTCGAGCTGGCCGAGAAATGGCGCCTGCCAACGATCTTCTTCGCCGAGGGCGGCGGCGGCAGGCCCGGCGACACAGACATTCCCTTCGCCGCCAACCTGCACACGCCCGCATTTCATTTGTTTGCGCGCCTCAGCGGGTTGGCGCCCATGATCGACATCACCTCTGGACGTTGTTTCGCGGGCAACGCCGTCATTCTGGGGTGTTGCGATGTGGTCATCGCGACCGCCAATTCGACCATCGGCATGGGCGGCCCCGCAATGATTGAGGGCGGCGGATTGGGCGTCTTTACGCCAGAAGAAGTCGGCCCCATGTCGGTGCAGACAAAAAACGGCGTCGTTGATATCGCCGTCGCCGACGAGGCCGAAGCGGTCGCCGTCGCAAAACAGTATCTCAGCTATTTTCAGGGACCACTCGCAGATTGGGATTGTCAGGATCAGCGATTGCTGCGCCGCGTGATCCCGGAAGACAGGTTGCGCATCTACGACGTGCGCCAGGCTATCGAGTTGATAGCCGACACGGACTCGGTTCTGGAACTGCGCAAGGCTTTCGGGCTTGGCATGGTGACGTCCTTCGTTCGGATTGAAGGCCGACCTCTTGGCGTGGTGGCGAACAACCCCATTCATCTGGCGGGCGCCATCGATTCCGACGGCGCCGACAAGGCGGCGCGCTTCATCCAGCCCTGCGACGCGTTCGACATCCCAATATTGTTCCTCTGTGATACGCCGGGCAACATGGTGGGACCGGAAGCGGAAAAGACCGCGCTGGTGCGCCATTGCTGCCGATTGAATGTCATCGGCGCCAATGTCACGGTGCCGACCTTCACCATCGTCCTGCGCAAGGCCTATGGGTTGGGGGCGCAAGCGATGGCGGGCGGCGGGTTTCATTCACCCTTCTTCTCGATTGCCTGGCCGACTGGCGAATTCGGCGGCATGGGACTGGAAGGCGCGATCAAGCTCGGCTTCCGCGACGAGCTGCAAGCCATCGAAGACCCGGACGAACGCATGGCGCATTACGAAGAACTGGTCGCGGGCATGTACGAAAAAGGCAAGGCGATCAACACCGCCAGCCTGTTCGAACTGGACAACGTCATCGACCCCGCAGACACGCGGGACTGGCTCATGGCCGGGCTGCGATCCGCCCCACCACCGCCAAAACGCGAGGGTAAAAAGCGACCCTATATCGACACATGGTAAATCGAAAATTGAAGAATCGCGCGCAGGAAGGGAATCTTGTGTCCTTCTTCACCGCCGCTTAAATTTAGACTCAAATTCCAACACCATCAGAACGAGCCGCCATGAAGCAGAAAAAAGCGAAATCCCTGGACGAGGCGATCGATCATGTCTCCGACGGCGACACGATTTTGGTCGGCGGTTTTGGCGTCGCGGGCGTGCCGGAAATCCTGATTGACGGTATATGCGGGCGCGGCCTCAAGGACCTGACCATCGTCAGCAACAACGCGGGCACCCGTCGGACCGGCATCGCACGATTGCTGGAAGAGGGCTGCGTGAGAAAAATCATTTGCAGCTTTCCGCGATCGGTCGAATCCTTTGTCTTCAAGGAACTCTATGACGCGGGTAAAATCGAACTTGAGGTTGTGCCACAAGGCACCATGGCGGAACGTATGCGCGCCGCCGGCGCCGGGCTTGGCGGATTTCTGACGCCAACCGGATTGGGCTCCGAACTGGCGGCGGGAAAGCCGGTGCATGAGGTCGATGGAAAAGAATACGTCCTGGAGAAGCCGCTGCGGGCGGACATCGCGCTGATCAAGGCGTTGAAGGTCGACCCCTACGGCAACCTGATCTTTCGCAAGGCCGCGCGCAATTTTAATCCGGTTATGGCCACCGCCGCCGCCTTCACTATTGTGGAAGCCGCCGAGGAAGTCGGAGTCGGAGACCTTGATCCGGAAGTTATTATTACACCCGGCGTGTTTGTGGATTGCTATCACATTACAGGCTGGTACGAACCCGCGAATATGGGACCAATGGAGGCGTCGTCATGAGCAACACCGCACGATTGACCCGCGATCAAATCGCCAAACGCGTCGCCGCAGAACTCGAAGACGGCTGGCTCGTCAATCTTGGCATCGGTATGCCGACCCTAACCGTGAAATACATTCCCGAAGGCCGGGACATCCTGTTCCACAGCGAAAACGGCATTATCGGTATGGGGCCGCCGCCGGAACGCGACGAAGACATCGACCCGGATTTGATGAGCGCCGGCAAGGGCCCCGTAACCTTGATCCCGGGCGGCGCCTATGTGCACCACGCGGATTCCTTCATGATCGCACGCGGCGGACGGTTGGACGCTGCAGTGCTGGGCGCCTTTCAGGTCGCGTCGAATGGCGACCTTGGCAATTGGCGGCTGCCGCAGGACACCTTGGGCAGCGTTGGCGGCGCCATGGACATCGCCGCTGGCGCCAAACGAGTCTTCGCCATGATGACCCATACGGCGCGCGACGGTGAATCGAAAATCGTCGACGAGTTGTCCTATCCACTGACCACGCAAAAATGCGTCACGAAAATTTTCACCGATATGGCTGTCATCAGCGTCACCCCGAACGGTTATGTATTGGACGAAATTGCGCCGGGGCTCACCATTGATGACGTCGTCGCGGCGACAAACGCAACCATGATTATTCCGGACGCAGTCGCGACAATCGCCGCCTGACGGCCCCGTTGCGCAACCAGAAGCTTGGGAACCAAGCGTTTCGATCCTGCCGCTAGCGCGTGAGCGAATTCATGGCCGCAGCGCTTGGCGCGGTGTCGTGCAGAATGGGCAACGCGTCATAGGCGTCGACATACGCGGCCAGCTGCGGATAATCTTCGCGCCACTTTGGCGCCAGGTCATAAAATTTCAGCATCCCCATACCAACGACGAGGCAGAGCGCCTCAAAGTTTAAAACTGGCTCAGCGCCGGGCGCGGCCAGCGTCTGGTTATAAGACGCCATCATGCGCGCCGCCTGCTCGTCTTCGACGTCCAGCAGAAACGTCGAGCGCACATCCTCAGGCCGTCGCAATTCCCGCGACCAAACCGTCACGGCATCAAGAAACGCCAACGCCTGCGCCTCTGCGG